>JALUBK010000019.1 GCA_027044945.1 Campylobacterales bacterium | reverse complement strand
ATTAATTCTATAAATCAACATGGAACTAGTTTTATGGTTCCTCTTGAATTAGCCAAAAGATTTTTAAAAAATGAAAAAGAGAAAATTTTGGTTTTATTTACTGATGGCGGAGATAGTTCAAATTTTTCAAAAGAGATAAAATTTGCCAAAGAAAATAATATAAAAGTTTATGTATATGCCATAGGAACAAAAAAAGGAACTGTTATAGAGGATCAAAATGGAATTTTAAAAGATAAAAAGGGAAATATAGTTATTGTTCGACTTAATGAATCTATAAAAAAATTAGCTTTGCAAAGTGGTGGTGCTTATATCGTTGGAAGTTACAGCGGAGATAGTATTAAAAAATTGGAAAAAAGTATTACTGAAAAAATAAAAGAAACAAAAAATATAAAAAAAAGTATAAAATTATATAAAGAATTGTTTTATTATCCTTTGTTTGCATCATTGATTTTAATGCTTTTTGGCTTTAGTTCTTTACCAAAAAATAGAAAAAATATTTTAGCTATTGCTTTATTTTCTTTGTTTGTTACAAATATACCAGTTCATGCCAGTATTTTGGATTTTCAAACAATAAAAAAAGCAACAAAATTCTATCAATCCAAAAAGTATAAAAAATCTGAAACTTTATATAAAAAATTATTAAAAAATGGTCAAAATTCTCCTGAGTTAAAATATGATTTTGCAAATACTCTTTATAAGCAAAAAAAATATAAAGAAGCTTTGAAAGAATACAATCAAATAAAAACAAATAATAAAAATATAAAATTTGATACTTATTACAATAAAGGTAATGCTTATGCATATTTAAAACAATATGATAAAGCAATAAAATCTTATGAGAAAGCTTTGAAAATAAAAGATGATCCTGATGCAAAAGCAAATTTAAAATTGATTAAGAAATTAGAAAAAAAGAAGAAAAAACAACAACAAAACAAGAAAAACAATAAAAAGAAAAATAACAAAAAGAACAATAACAAAAAAAAGAATAATAAAAAGAATAATAAAAAGAATAAACAGAATAATGGTAAAGATAAAAAACAAAATAACAATCGCAATAATCATCCAAATAATAATAAAAAGAATAAACAGAATAAAACTAATAATCATAACAACAAAAAGAAAAATACTCAAAAACAAAATAAAAAAGAACAAAATAAAAGCAAAAACTTTAACAAATCAAAACAATATGCTAAGATTAATAATAAAATAATGAGTGACAATGAAGAAAAAGAATGGACAAGGATGTTAATGAGCAAAAGAGGTAAAACTTTACCTTTGGAATTAAAAACAAAAAATATTATAAATAATAATGGTGAAGATTGGTAAGGAGTTTCAAAATGATAAAAAAGATAATGTGGCTAATTGTTTTTCTAGGTGTATCTCTTTTTGCAGATATAAAGTCTGTTGTCAATAAAAATGAAATAACAAGAGGAGAAGAGGTTGTTTTTAGTTTGATTGCAAATGGAAATAATGTTCAATTTCCAAACATTAACAAAATTGATGGATATCAAATAGAAGGAACACAAAGCTCTCAAAGTATTAGTATTGTCAATGCAAACACAACAAGAGAAATATCAAAAAGTTATATTTTCACTCCTTTAGAAAGTATAACTATTCCCTCTTATTCTGTAAAAGTTAACGGTAAAATTGAAAAAAGTAAGCCAATCAAGATCAAAGTTGTAAAATTTTCCAGCACACCCGCTTCTTCAAATTTTTCTTTAAAAATGACAATAAATAAAAAAAATATTTATGTAGGGGAACCTGTTGTTTTAAATATTATTTTTAAACAAAAAAGAGACATAAATATCGGAGGAATTCAATTTGTCCAACCTGATTTTTCAAATTTTTGGGTTAAATCAAGCGGAAAAGATAATAAACAAGTTGTGGGAGATTATATCGTTCATGATTTGAAATTTATTCTTATTCCTCAACATGCAGGAGATATAAAAATACCCGCATCTAAAGTTTCCATAGCAAAAATTATGCAAAACGGAAATCCTTTTTCATTTATGCTTCAAAAAGTAAAATGGACAAATCTATATTCTAATGAATTAAATATCAATGTTAAACCGTTACCATCTAATGTTTCAGTATATGGAAATTTTTCAATAACAGATAAAGTTGATAAAACAAAAGTAAAAGCCAATACCCCTGTTAATCTTACTTTAACTATAAAAGGAGATGGAAATATAGATGGGATAGATAATTTTAAATTAAAAATACCAAATATAACAATTTATGGCGATAATCCTAAAAGAAACATATATTTTAAAAATGGAGAATATACAGGAAGTTTTACTCAAAAATTTGCTTTGATTTCAAGCAATGATTTTACTATTCCTCCTATAAAATTTAGCTTTTTTGATAAAATAACCAAAAAAATAAAAACAATAGAGACTAAACCAATTAAAATAAAAGTTATTTCATCCTCATCTCAAGTGCTTAAGCATCAAATTGTAGAAAACAATAATACTCAACAAAATAAAAAAAATATAAAGATTATTTATAAAAATAAAAGTTCTTATGAAAAATGGATATATTTTATAATAGGTCTATTTTTAGGTGTGATTTTAATGTTTTTATTGAAAGAAATTAAATTTTTAATAAAAAAAGAGAAGAAAGAGTTGCCTCTTGTAAACAAAATCAAAAAATCAAAAAACGATAAAGAGCTTTTAAAAATTTTGTTGCCATATGAAAATAATTATGAAATTAAAAATATTATAAAAATGATTGAAGAAAATATTTACATGAATAAAAACAATAAAATTGACAAAAAAGAATTATCTAAAAATATAGAAAATATTTTAAATCCTAAAGAGGATGATTTTTAAAGCTACTCGCTTTATGAGTGCTTATACTGTGCAGTGGTCTCTTAAAACAATATCAATTATTTTTTCAGCACCGTTTGGATTGATTATTGTTTTAAGCCCTAAACTCATATTTTTTATATTTGCAGTTTGAATAATATCAAAAATTTTATTTTCTGTGAGTTCGTTTTGTCTTAGTAAAAAGCATAATTTTTTATCTAAAAGAAATTTTGCATTATGATATTGATGGTCTTTTGCGGCATAAGGAAATGGTATAAAAATAGTTGGTAAATTATTTGCACATAATTCCCAAAGAGTGCTGGCTCCACTTCTGCTTATTGCCAAGTCGGCTTTATTCAAAAGAGATGGCAAGTTATTTGTAAAATCATAAAGTTCCACATCATAATCATATTCAGCATAAAAATTTTTTATTTTTTTGTATTCTTTCTTTCCACATTGATGAATAATTTTTATCTTTTTATTTAAAAGAAGAGGGGCTAATTTCATCGCAAGATTATTTATAAAATTTGCCCCTTGCGATCCGCCTAAAAAGATAATTGTTTTTATCTCTTCTCGAGTTCTGGAGAGTTTGAAAAAAATATTATTTACAGGATAATCTTTTACTGCAGAAACAGAAATATACGAGCTAAAAATATTTTTAGCATATGGAAAAAGTTTTTTGTTTAAAGTTCCTATTTTTGCATTTTGTTCGTGTATGTAAAGTTTTTTTTTAAACAATATAGCCCCAAAAGATGCGGGAGCAGCGGAATATCCGCCAACTGATATAACTTTTGTAACTTTATATTTTTTAAAAATAAAATAGCAAGACAATGAATAAAATAAAATTTTGCCTAAAGATAAAATTTTGCCTAATTTGTTTTTGTTTACTACTCCTGAAGTGTTTAAAAAAAATTTTTTATCAAAGCCATTATCATTTTCAAACCAAATTTTATCTTGTCCATAAGTGGAACCTATAAATATGGGGTTTATATTTCTCTTGTTTAACTCTTCTTTTAAACTTTTTACAATGCTAAGATGACCACCTGTTCCTCCTCCTGTTAAAACTATCATTTTAAATCAGCCTTTTTACTAACCATTAAAACCATACCTATTCCTATGCTTGTTGCAAGCATGGAGCTTCCTCCATAGCTTAAAAATGGAACTGCTATACCTTTTATAGGTATGATAGAAGTAATTCCATAAGAATTTATTAAAAAAGAAAAAGTTATAAGCAATCCTATGCCTAAACAGAAAAGATAATAAACTTTATTTTTGTTTCTGTTTGCAGTTCTAAAAATTCTAAAAATAATCCCTATTATACAAAATGTTATAATTATAACTCCTATTGCTCCTATCTCTTCGCTCATTCCTGCAAGAACAAAATCGGTATGAACTTCGCTTAAAAAACCAAGCTTAAAAGTTCCGCTTCCAATGCCTGTTCCAAAAAGTCCACCATGTTTTATCGCATTTAAAGAATTTGAGATTTGATAGGGTTCTGGGGCATTTTTCACTCTTAATATATTTGCAATTTCTGTCGGAAAAAATGATAGCACCATATTTTGTATTGTTGCCCACCAAGTTTTTATTCTTATAATTCTATGAGTAGATGTAACAATAGCAACTGTGGCAATACCGACACTTCCAAAAATAGCGAACATAAAAAGTTTAGCACTGGTTCCTGCAAAAAAAGCCATGATAGCCAAAGTCAGAGCAAGAACAACAACTTGTCCCAAATCATTTTGCAAAACAGCAATAAGATAAACAATTATCATAAATATTCCGACATACGGCATGATAAGTTTTATCTCTTCTTTTAATGTTTTTTTATTTGTGTTTAATTTTCTAGCAAAACTCCATGCTAAAAAATAAACAAAACCTACTTTGAAAAATTCAACTGGAGATAAAGAGAGTCCCGGTAGTCTTATCCATCTTTTTGCTCCTCCTGCAGCTGTTGTAAAGTGTGCTGGTAAAAAAGGCATAATAATCATCAAAAAAAGAGAAATGAAAAAAATAGAAAATCCGATAATTTTTAAATATTTATCTGGATCTAATTGAGACATTGACCACATTATCAATATAGACAAAATTCCAACAAAAAATTCTCTAATAAAAAAATGAAATTGATTGTAATCATCATAAAGAACTATAAAAGTAGATAAGCTAAGTGAAAATATTATGCTTACTCCTATTAAAAAAACAACAAGTAAAAAAAGTATTCTATCTGTTTGCACTATTATCCTACTATTAAAATATTGAATTGTTATTATACCATTTTTTTTTGGAACAATATTTGCTTTGTATTGATTATATTTTGATAAAAGGATTAAAAAATGTCTTTTCAAATTAGCAAATCATTTGATTTGATGGCACAAGCTTTGAAATATAGATCTTTAAGAAGAGATATAATTTCAAGTAATATTGCAAATATTGATACACCAGAATATAAATCAAGAGATATAGATTTTGAACATGCATTAGAAGAAGAAAAAAATAAGTTATATCAAAATAATACAGATTCAAAGTTGCAATTAGCAAAAACTAATAAAAGAGATTTAGGAAGCTTGGAAGATAATGAAAATGAGAAACCTACTATTTTTTTTAGAGATGGTCAAGATGCTAGGAATGATGGAAATACAGTTGATTTGGATGTTGAAACTACAGAAATGGCAAAAAACACTACAATATATAATGCCCTAACAGTAGCATTAAAGCAAGATCTTAATATTTTTAAAAGTGTATTAGAAGCATCCTCAAGAGTTTAAATAAGGAATAAATAATGTCTTTTTTGAGTAGTTTTGATATTAGCGGATATGGATTGTCGGCTGAAAGATTTAGAATAAATATAATAAGTTCAAATATAGCAAATGCAAATACTACCAGAACAAGTGAAGGCGGACCATACAGAAGAAGAGAAGTTATTTTTAAGGCAGTAAATTTTGATAAAGAATTAAATAATAACATAGACAATGAGAGTAATTTTTTGGATAATTCAAATCCATTAAATGAACCAAACTTGAATGAAACTGCAAATCCTGCTATAATGACTGTTAAAGTTGCAAAAGTTGTTAGAGATGATTCTCCATTTAAAATGAAGTATGATCCCTCTAATCCTGATGCTAATAAAAATGGTTATGTTGCTTATCCAAATATAAATCCGGTTATTGAAATGGCCGATTTAGTAGAAGCAACAAGAGCATATCAAGCAAATGTTGCAGCTTTTCAAAATTCAAAAGCAATGGCTCAAAGTGCTATTGACATGATGAGAGTTTGAAATTATTGGAGAAAAATATGAAAAATAGTATAAATAGTATAAATAGTATATCCAATATACAACAAAATAATAATGATATTTCAAAACAAGGCAGTAGTTTTTCATCTGTTTTAGATAAAACAATAGATGAAGTAAATAATTTACAAAAAAATAGTGATAAAGCAATGAGCGATATCGCAACAGGCACCGTAAAAAATTTATCTCAGGCTGCAATTGCAATAGACAAAGCTGAAATAAGCATGAAACTTATGCTTGAAGTAAGGAATAAAGCATTAAATGCTTATAAAGAATTATCAAGAACTCAAATGTAATTTTTACTCAAATATAATAATCATTTGAGTATAATATTTATATGCAAAAAATTCATAAAAAAAACGGAAAAATACCATTTTTATTTTTTATATTATTGATTTGTTTTTTAATTTTTATTGCAGTATTGCTTTATTGGGCTACAATTGACAGAAGACTTCCACGACTTTATGCAAAAGAGATCAATAGTGCTTTAAGAGGAAAAATTATAAGCAAAGATAATTTTACTATTGCAAGTAGTGAAAAATTATATAAAGCTGTCGTAGATACTAGAAATATTAATCCGAATAAAAAACAATTGTTTATAAAATTATATTCTTTATATAGCAAAGAAAAAGTTAAAAATATAGAAAAAAGCATTAATTCATATTTTGGCACGGTTGTTTTATCGTATGATATTAATGCTATTACTGCTTGGCATTTAAAAGAGTTGGCTAGAAAACTTTATCGATTAGGGGTTTTTATCTCTTATCATGATAAAAAAAGTGGTATTACTTTTTTACATGGTTTAAATATTGTAGAAAGCGGAGAATATAGGCTTTATAACTATAAAGACACATTGACTCCTGTTATTGGTTATGTTCGAAAATATGAAAAAAATAGAATAACTAAAGTATATGGTGTTAAAGGGTTAGAAAAAAAATATAATGATATTTTAAATCCTGTTCAAGATGGCATGATAAAAGGTAGTAAGGATGTTGCTGGAAATATTATTTTAAACGGATATAGTAAAATTGTTAAAAGAATTGACGGTTCCAATTTATATTTAAATATTTCATTAAAACTTCAAAAAATGATTGAAAATATTCTTGATAAAACTAAGCAAAGATTAAAAGCAAAAGAAGTTATTGCAGGGATTATGAATAGTCGAACTGGTCAAATATTGGCTTTAGCTACTTCTAACAGATATAATCCTTCTCATATTCTTAAAAAACAGTATAAAAATTTGAATGTAACTGCAGATGAATATGCTTATGAGCCAGGATCGGTCATGAAACCATTTATTTTTTCTCTTCTTTTGGAAGAAAAAAAAGTAAATCCTTATGAATTGGTTCGAATTTATGGTGGAAAATATAAAATAGGCAAATACACTATAAGGGATTCTGAAAAATTTCAATGGCTTAGTGCTGAGGATGTTATAGTTTATTCTAGTAATGTTGGTATTTCTCAATTAGCTCAAAGATTAAAATATGATGATTATTATTTTGGATTGAAAAAATTTGGATTTTCCAAAAAAACTGGTATAGATTTGCCTTATGAACACAAAGGTGTTATTCCTAAACTTTATGATTTAAAAAGTGCAATATATAAAGCCACCACTGCTTATGGATATGGAATAGAAGTAACTTTTATGCAACTTTTAAAAGCTTATAATATATTCAATGACAATGGAAGAGAAATCAGACCGTCTATTGCTAATTATTATCAAAATGCTTCTGGAGATAAAGTTTTACTTAGAGCTCAAAACTATCAACAAATTATTCCAATAAGTGTAGCCAAAAGAGTTCAACAAATTTTGATAAAAACAGTCAATCAAGGAACTGGAAAAGCAGCTAAAATTAAAGGTTTGCAAATAGGAGGTAAAACAGGAACAGCACACATATCTTCAAATGGACACTATACAAATTTATATAATAGTTCTTTTTATGGGTTTGCAAATGATACCAATCATCATTACACTATAGGAGTTTTAGTAAGAGAACCTACTAAAAATTATTATTCTTATTATGCTGCTTTAACTGCAGTTCCAATTTTTAAAAAAATAGTCAAAGAAATGATAGAAGAGGGATATTTAACTCCTTTTAAATAATCTATATGTTATTGTTTAGTTAAATATATTTTTAAACCCTCTTAAAAATCCACCAAACCCAAATCCTCTTTTGAAAGTTTTTTGCACATATTGGTCGTATGTAAGTTTTTTCTTTGATAAATATGAATTAAGTAAATCTTGTGATGCTTTCATCCCGCCATTTTTTTCAGCTTCAAGTAATTGTTTATAAACTTCAGAAATTTCTTTTAATGCAAATCTAGGTGCTCTTACTCTAAAAGAATAATATCCTACGATTTTTCCATTTTTCTTTGCAGGTTCTACTTCTGCTAATACCCAGTAAAATCTACCATCTTTTCTAAGATTTTTAACAAAAGCAAAAACTTTTTCTCCAGCTTTAATGCGATCCCATAATAATTTAAAAGCAATTCTTGGCATATCGGGATGTCTTATGATATTGTGATTTACTCCGATAAGTTCATCTGTATTATATAAACAAATTTCTTTAAAATAATCATTGGCATAAGTGATGTAACCTTTAAGATCAGACCTAGAAACAATAAAATCTTTTTTGTTTAATATGATTTCTTCATTTATAGGATTAGGCCTTGGAGGGGCTTGTCTTCTTTTTAAATTTGGATAATAATCCATCTTTTTCAACCTTTTGTAATAAAATAATTACTAATTATATTACTTTTAAGGTTGGTTGTCAATATATCTGTTTTGTATAAAATTTATAAAAGGTGTATTGTCATTTGGGCATTTGCAGACTTTATAATCTTGAAAATGATATTTTTTTGCGATAGCTTTATATTCTATTTGTAATTCTTGCAAAGTTTCTGAGTTATCAAGTGTAAAAGATATGGGATATATAATAACTTTTTTATTTTTTATTTTTTCTAGCATTTTTTCCAAACTTGGGCCTATCCATTTAACAGGACCCAGTTTGGATTGGTATGCTAAATGAGTTTTATTGAAATTTATATTTTCTTTTTTAAGCAATTTATTCAGTATAAATACATGTTCTTCTATCTCTTTTTGATAAGTATCTCCTGTTTTTATTATTTTTTGAGGTAAAGAATGTGCTGAAAATATAAGATCATAATTTTGTGCATTATTATTATCACTTAGAATATTTTTAATTTGTTTTATAATAGCATCATTGTATAATTTTTCTTTATAAAATCTTTTTATATATTTTATTTTTGGTTTAAAATTTAATTTTTCAGCATTTTCAATAAAATCTTCTATTGAGGATTTTGTCGTTGTTGTAGAATAGTGAGGATATAAAGGGATTAAAAGTATTTCGTTTATATTTTTTTTTATTAATTCTTTTATAATGGTTTTGCTAAAGGGGGGAGTATATCTCGTGGCATAAGTTATAAAAATATTTTTATTTCTTGTTTGCAGTTTTTCAACCAATTTGCTACTGATTTCTACTAATGGAGATTTTCCACCAATTTGTCTATAATTGTTTTTTGCTTTTTCTTTTCTGGAAAAAGTTATCATGAAAGCTATAATTTTTCTAAGCAAATTACTTTTTGTAGCAATAATATTTTTATCGTTAAACATATTTTTTAAAAATATTTCAACTTCATCAAGATTATTTGGTCCACCCATATTGAGCAAAACAACCGCTTTCATGAATATCCTTAAATGGTGCGCCCAGGAGGATTCGAACCTCTGACCTTTTGAACCGCAATCAAATGCTCTATCCATCTGAGCTATGGGCGCAAATAGAGTGCAATTTTACATAAAAAACCATATAAAGTCAATCAATATTTATAAATCTTTAAAAAATATTGATTTAGAATCTTTTATATTGTATAATACTTGCTCAAAAGTCCCAATAGCTCAGCTGGATAGAGCACTTGATTCCTAATCAAGAGGCCGCAGGTTCAAATCCTGCTTGGGACACCACTTTTATAATACTTGCTTATTATTAACAAATAATTTTTTATTTTTAAAAGATATGTTAAAAATGGCTTTATTTCCATCATATTTTACAAATTGTTTTATTTTTTGATTTTGTTTGCTAAGCCCTACTAAAAAAAGAAAATCTTTTTTTGAAAGTTCTATTTTACCATTCATTTTGATATAAGATAATATTTTTAAAGCTTGATATCTTTGAAAAATATTTATATCATTTGGTAAAATAGTTAAATTAATTGTTACTTTTATTTGTCCAAGATTTATTTTAGTATTTTTGCTATCAAAATGAACAGAAGATACTTCAAAATCATTTATATTAAACGAAAAACCTTTGTTTAAAATATTTTTACCTATATTTGCATATTGATTTATAAGTTGATATTGTGGAGTTTGATATGACATGTTTGATAGTTTTTTTATATAATCTTTGTCTATTCCTTCAATATTGCCTTTATAAATAAAATTTTTGAGATTGATGTTTTGTGTTCCATAGTATTTAGATACATTTCTCCAAATTATATTAGAAATTTGATATTGATATTGATATTTGAATTTATTATTTTTGAGCATTGTGTTTGATTTTGATAAAATATTATCCAAAGTTAACTTTTTTGAATTATATGACTTATCATAAAAAGTAAGATTTGCTATTGAACAAGCTATATTATTGGTAAAAAAATCTTTTCTATCAATATTACATTTTAAATTTCCATACTCCAATCCAAATGTTTCAAGATTATTTTGTGTAAGTTGAAAATTAAACAATT
This sequence comes from Campylobacterales bacterium, assembly GCA_027044945.1. Taxonomy (GTDB): domain Bacteria; phylum Campylobacterota; class Campylobacteria; order Campylobacterales; family JALSKU01; genus JALSKU01. The sequence continues at coordinate 19,850 of JALUBK010000019.1, read as the reverse complement.
TATTAATATTGGTAAAAGCATAATTATAATGAGCAAAATCTGATCTTTTTATATCAAAAGCCAAATTATTTATTTTTAAATTAGTTGATATGTTATTATTAGAAAAATTTTGATCTATATTTTTTAATTTTAAAGATGTTATGTTACCAAAGCTCCCCAAATTTATATTTTCTCCAAGCTTTTTATTTTTTAAAAAATTAGATATAAGCTTTGTCCAATTATTTTGGACGGTTTTTGTTTTAGTAGGTAGAGATGTAAGATAAATATTTATTGCATTTTTATGTTCAATTGGTAAATTTAGCATATTAATATCAATCTCAAATTTACTAGTATTTAATGAAGTTAATATTTTTTTGAAAATATTTTTATTTATATTATTTGGCAAATTTTTAACATATTTATTGTAAATTAAATTTGGATTTGATACGATAATTTTATATGATTTTTTAGTTGATAAATATCCACTATTGTCTTTTAGCTTTGTTACTGTAAAACCGTTGTTTGAAAGGGAATCAACCCTTGTAATTATATTTTTTATAACAAATTGCTTGTATAAAAAAGGTATAAAAAATATTATTAAAAGTCCTATAATTATTGTTTTCATTTTACTGTTCATATTGTGATTTCCTTTTTGTTATTTATTTTTGACCATATTATCAAATCATTGCTTATTGTATCTTTATGAAGTGTTTCTAAAATGAAATTATTTTGCAAGCATTTACCTTTTTTTATTTTTGGAGCTATAAAAAACAGATACCAATCAATAATATCTTTTGTTGCATTTAACATATTAGAACCGCCCTCTATCAGTATATATTTATATTTTTTTATTTTTTCAAGATTGTCTTCGATGAAAACTTGCCTATTTTTGACTTGAAACAAGGGGATGGTTTTGTCAAATTTTTTTTGATGGGAATAAATAAGAATATCAGGTGCTTTTGCATTAACCAATCTAGCATCGAGTGTTGGTCTATCTATTCTAACTGTATTCCCCCCTATAACTAATAAATCAATTTTATCTCTTATTTTATGTGTAAATTCTCTAGATTTTTGAGAGCTTATTGTGCCTGTGTTATAAGTTCCATTTTGATTAAGTGCTATTTTAAATAAAATAAATTGTTCTTTTTGCCATTTTAAAAATGGTTCTATCAAATCTTCGCACTCTTTTTGCATACATCCTTGTATAACTTTTATGCCTTTTTGCTTAATTGTATCTAATCCGCCGATTGCAGTTTTATTTTTTTCTAAAGCACCTATAATGACTTCTTCGAACCCTAAAGTTGTTATCAACTTAGAACAAGGTGGAGTTGATCCTTGATGGTTGCAAGGTTCTAAAGTTACATATATTTTGCATTTTTTAAATAAATTGTTGTGATTTTTTAAAAGATAAGCATACAGTTCATTTGGATTTGAAATAGTATCAATTTTTATATCTTTAGTAAAAAATTGATAAGCTTTTTTAACACATTCCAATTCAGCATGAGCTAAACCAGCTTTTTTATGTGCTTCGATAGATATAATTTTTCCATTTTTATCAAGTATAAGAGCTCCCACTGCAGGGTTAGGATAGGTTAAGCCTTGATATTTCCAAGCTTCTTGCAAAGCGAGAGACATATATAAATTATGTTTTACCATTGTATATAAGTATTTGCTTTTGATATTTCATTATAAGGAATGGTTGTTTCTTTGTTTTTATCTTCTATGATGATTTTATTATCATCAGCTTTTAATAATTTTGCAATATATTTTTTTGCATGAATAGTTTTTATTTTGATAGTTTCACCAATGGAATTTATAAAATGGATAGGTTTTTTTAATGATCTATTGATACCGGGAGAACTTACTTCTAAAAAATAATGTTCATTTGTTGGAGGATTTATATCAATAATAGGGGAAATAATTTTGGTTATTTTACTACAATCATCCAAAGTTACTCCCCCTTTTTTAGTGATATAAATTCTAAAAATTTTTTGATCGTTTTCTTCAGTCAATTCAACATCATATAAAAAAACACCATTATCTTCAACTATATTTTTTATTGTTTCATTATCAATCATTATTTTTATCCAATTCTTTTTGTATTTTTGAAAATAATGTGTCTATTTTTTGTTTTTTTTCAAATCTATTATCAAATTTAAAATGAAATTTAGGACATCTATACCAACCTTCATTTTGCAATGTATAATTTTCCAAATATCCTCGAACTTTTTTTAAATGTTTCAAGGCATATTTTCTTTCTTCTTCATTTAAAAATGATTGATCAAGATAAACATCCGCATCATATTTACCTCTTTTGCAATCAACCTCAGTTATTACGAGAGATTTTAAAATTTCATCATTAAGTGTAGCTATTGCTTCTGATACAATTTCTTTTAAAATACTTTCTGTTCTTTTAAGTTTTACACTTTTATTATTCAAAGATTGCCTTTTCTTCTACTTTTTTAAAACTTTCTATATAATCTCCTGGTTTTATATCGTTATATCCTTCAATTCCGATACCGCACTCATATCCTTTGGCGACTTCTTTTACGTCATCTTTAAATCTTTTTAAAGAAGAAATTTCTCCTTCATATATAACAATTCCATCTCTTATAACCCGAACACTTATACCTCTGTTTATAATTCCATCTGTTACAACACACCCAGCAATTGCACCTACTTTTGGAACAACAAAAACATCTCTAACTTCTGCTTGTCCTACATTTTCCTCTTTGACAACAGGAGCTAACAATCCACCTAAAAATGCTTTTACATCGTCAATCATATCATAAATAACATTGTAAGTTTTTATTTCTACTCCAAGTTTTTTGGCTTCTTCCTTAACGCTTCCAGTAGGCCTAATGTTAAATCCCATGATAAAACAATTCTCACTCGCACTTGCCAAAGCTACATCGCTTTGAGTAATACCTCCTACATCGCTATGAATGATATTGACTTTTACTTCTTCATTTTTAAGTTTTTCAAGACTTCCTTTGATGGCTTCCAAACTTCCCAAAGCATCTGTTTTTATGATCAACGGCAATGATTTTAATTTACCTGAAGCAATTTTTGAACTTAGTTCTTCAAAAGATACTTTTGTCGATTTTGATAATTCTTTTTGTCTTTCATAATCAGCTCTTTTTGTAGCAAATTCTTTAGCTGTTTTTTCATCAGGAGTAACAAATAGTTTTTCTCCAACTACTGCTATTGTATTTAAACCCACAACAACTCCAGTTTCTCCCGGTCCAATTTTTTTAATAGGTTTAGCATTATCATTAAGCAAAGCTTTTACTTTTCCATAAGCACTGCTTGATACAATATTGTCTCCTATTTTTAATGTTCCGTTTTTGCAAATAATGGTCGCTACAGGACCTCTTCCTCTTTCCAATTTGCTTTCTATTACAATGGCTTTTGCAGGAGCTTTTGGATTTGCTTCAAGTTCTAATATATCAGCTTGAAGCAATAAAACTTCCAAAAGTTCATCGATCCCTTGGCCACTTTTTGCAGAAACTTCAACAAATTCATAATCTCCACCCCATTCAACAGGAGTTACATCAAGTTCTGCTAAACCGGATTTGACTAAATCTGTATTGGCAGTTGGTTTGTCTATTTTATTTATAGCTATAACAAAAGGAATATTGGCTGCTTTTGCATGTGCTACTGATTCTTTTGTTTGTGGTTTTACCCCATCATCAGCTGCTACAACGATAATAGCTATGTCAGTTAATTGAGCTCCACGAGATCTCATTTGTGTAAAAGCTGCATGTCCTGGAGTATCTATAAAAGTTATTTTTCTCCCATCTTTTTCAATAGTATAAGCACCTATATGTTGAGTAATTCCTCCATGTTCTTTTTCAGTAACTTTTGTTTTTCTAATTTTGTCAAGAAGAGATGTTTTACCATGATCTACATGACCCATTACAGTAATAATAGGAGGTCTAGGCATCATATTTTCTTTTTCTTCTTGATTATAAATTTTCTCATAATCAAAATCGTTTAAAGGATTTGTTATATTAACATCAATTTCAAATTCATCTGCAAGAATCTCTATGGCATCTTTATCTAAAAAATCATTTTTTGTAACCATTACTCCAAGAGAAAAAAGTGTTTTTATAATATCACTTGGTTTTTTAGCAATTTTTTCTGCAAATTCATAAACTCTAATCTCTTCTGGAATATTAATTGTTTTTATGATTTCAACCTTTTCTTCTGGTTTTCTTCGTCTTCTTCTTGATTTTCTTTGAATACCTTGTTGCAAGAAAGATGGCTTTTTGACCATTTGGACTTTATTGGCATCAAATTTTTTTGTTGGTCTATTTTTTTCTTTTTCTTTTGTTACGGTAAAATCAGGAAGAACAACCATGTCTTTTATCAAATCAAGTTGCACATCGCTAATTTCTCTATCTGCAAGTATATCAATATGTGATAAATTCTTTTTTCTAGAGGTAGCTTTTTTTGTTTTTTTAGCTTTTTTCTTTTTCTTTGTCATATCATCAAATGCCTTAGGCATTTCAAAAGATTTTGTTTTTTGTTCTGTTTCTTTTTCGATTTTCGGTTTTTCGATTTTTTTCTTTTTAACAATAACGAAACCTCTTCTTTTTTTGATGCTAGCGGTTGCTAAAGATTCTACTGGTTTTTTTATTTCAACCTTTTTTTCTTTAACAACTTTTTCAACTTTTTTTGTTTTTGTCTGTTTTTTTGTTGTTGTTTTACTAGCAACTGTTTGTGTTGTTTCTTTAACTATTTTTTTTGCTTCTTTAGTAGTAGTAGCTTTTTTTGCTTCTTTAGCTTTTTCTTTTTTTATCGTAGGGGTAGAAAGTATTTCACCTCTGTCTCCACTCATAATAAAATTAACTAATCTTTCAGCAACATCTGGCGCAACTCCACTATTTGCAGATTTAGCTTCTATCCCAAGATCTTTAGCTTTTTCAACTACTTCTTTGCTTTTGATGCCTAATTCTTTTGCGATTTCGTGAATACGAACTTTATCCATTAAATATATTCTCCTTAAACTCTTTAAGTATTGTTTTCATGCTATTTTTATCAATTTTACAAAATCTTATAAAATGTTTTGTCAATTTTTCCTCGTCTATTTTTATACAATCTTGACATATATAGAAACTTCTTCCTATTCCTTTAGATTTTATAATTTTTTTATTTTTACATTGTAATTTTATCAAATTTTCCTGTTCAATTCTGTTTTTGCATACAATGCACATTCTTATTGGTTTATTAATCATTGGTATTATATCAAAAATTTACTTTTAATCCTATATTATTAAAATCAAATGATTCAATTCTAAATTGAGGAAATTTAAATTTTAATGATTTTAATATTTTTTTAACATCATCTTTATAAACAATATTAAAAAATGTAGAACCACTTCCTGAAAGGGTGCTAAGTAATGCTCCGTTTTCATAAGCACATTTTTGCACAGTAAATAATTCTTCCATTTTTGACATTCGTATATCTTGATGAAGCCTGTCTTCGCCTCCAATTTTTAATAAATCCCAATTTTCATTTATAAAAGCAGCAGTCAAAAATGAACTTCTTTGAAGATTAAACACTATATCTTTTATATTATATTCTTTTGGCAAAGAATGTCTGGATTTGGCAGTTGACATTGATCTATTTGGAATAACAACCACAGCTTTTATATCATTGCTTATCTCTTTTTTTTGTGTAAAAATTTGTTTATCTTTTACAACAGATACTACAAACCCTCCAAAAACTGCTGGTGCAATATTGTCTGGATGAGGTTCATAATTTAAGGCTTTTTTTAATATTTCATTTTTTGTAATATTTTTATTTGCAAATCCAAAAGCTGCTCCTATGGCACTTGTAATAATTGCAGAACTGCTTCCGAGTCCTCTTGAAACAGGGATTTTATTATAAAATTCAAATCTAAAATTATCTTTTTTACCAAGTAATTCTTCATATACCTTATAAAAAATATGAACAAAAAGATTATTTTTTTTAAATTTTTTTACATTAGCTCCTTCGCCTTTAATAGATAAGCTAAAAAAATTACTTTTTTTGATAATAATTTTATTTTGTAAGTTGATAGCAATACCCAAAGTATCAAACCCAGATCCTAAATTTGCACTTGTTGCTGGCACTTCTATAATCATATCAATCCTATACTGCTGGTAAAATATATAACGGAAGATTATCGGATGAGAAATCTTGACTCTCCAATTTCTTTGGCAATTTAAATTTTACATTATTTGTTGATGCTATTGTATCTAAAACAATATTATTGTTTTCTTTAATAAAATACATTTTTCCAATAGCTTTTATAGGATTGTTTTGATTGAAATAAAATCCATCAACAGCTTTTAAGGGAATATTTTTAACAATACAATAACTTTTTAAAAAAATATAACTTACTTTTATAGACATAAAACTTCCTGGCCCCTTTGCATAATAAATAGATATTATATTGTATGTTTCATCAATTTCTTTAAAAATTTTGGGCAATACTTTACTTGTTTGTTCTTCGCAGGAAAAAGTTTTAAAAAGATTTTTATTTTTATATAATCCTATTAACAATGGTGCTGTGAGCGGAATAATGACGATATCTATTTGCTCTTTTATGCAAAAACCTTTGAATAAGCATTATAATATTCTTTATCAAAATATTTAACTTCATAATTTTCTTTATCTTTTAAAATTTCAAGAGTTAAAATATGGTTTAAACTGTGGCTACCCGCAAAAGATTCATATTTTCCTATAATAGGCATACCCATAAGGCTGAGATCTCCTATGGCATCGAGTATTTTATGTCTAACAAATTCATTTTGATATCTTAAAGGATCACTGTTTAACATTTTTTTATCATCTAAAACAATAGCATTATCCAGCGAACCTCCAAGTGCTAAACCCATGCTTCTTAGTGCTTGAACATCTTTTAAAAAACCAAATGTTCTTGCTTTTGAAATATCTTTAATAAAATCTTTTTTACTAAAAATAAAATTATATTTTTGCTTTTGTATGACTGGATGATTAAAATCAATTGTAAAATCATATTCAGCATGTGCCGAAGGAGATATTTTTGTCCATTTTTTTCCGTCTTTATATGAAATATTTTTTTTGATAATCATTATTTTTTTATTAGCAGAGAGTTTCATAATTCCTGCTTCATCGAGCATCATACAAAAACTGGCTCCACTACCATCCATAATAGGCACTTCTGAACTGTTTAAAGATATTCTAAGATTATCAATTCCATACGAATAAACAACAGCTAAAAGATGTTCTATAGTTGATATGGTGGCTCCATTTTTTCCTATAACTGTTGCCATTTTTGTATCTACTACATTATTTGGTGTAGCTTCTATGGTGATACCCAAATCAGTTCTGTAAAATTGAATACCCATATCGGCTTCCAAAGGTTCCAATAATATTTCTACTGGATTGCCTTTGTGTAAGCCTATTCCGATGCTTTTAATAGCTTTTGCTATTGTTCTTTGTTTCAATAAAAACCCTTTAATTCTAATAATCTCAAAATTATACAATAATTTTAATTAAAAAAGCAAAAAGTATGCCTAATTTTTATCAATTATTTTTTTAGAATTTTTTATTATATTAAAAATATTTATTTTCATCCAATGTTTATCAAACCATTCTATTGGTGAAACAGCTACTCCTTGAACATAAATTCCAAAATGTAAATGATCACCCAAAGCCATACCTGTTTGACCAGTTCTTGCTATTACTTGATTTGCTTTGACTTGATCTCCTTTTTGAACTAAAAACTTAGAACAATGGCCATACAAAGAATACAATCCTAAGCCATGATAAATTATCATATTGTTTCCATATATTCCGTTAAAATGTGCAAAAACAACAACTCCTTTGTTTGATGATCTGATTTTTGCTCTTGCTATACTGGCTAAATCTACTCCCGAATGATAAGAAGTGCATATTTTTTGTCCTTTATAAAAATATGTTCTAAAATCCCCAAAACCAGCTACTTTTTCTGCATCTATTAAAGGATAAAAAGGTTTAAGATAAAAATCTGTTATCATTTTTGAATCAGTTTTTGAAGTGACTTTACTAATAAGATTTTCATTAATTTTTCTTTCTGCTACTTCGGTGTATATAAATTGTTTTGTTGGTGATTCAGAAGATATTTTTGGTGCATTATTGTGAATAAAAGTTGCTACTTTGTTATTCAAAAAACTATCTTTTATTTGTATAGTTACTTTTCTAAATCTAGGAGGTTTTAAATAAAGAGGAATATAAGCTTTTGCAATATTGTTAGCTTTATCAATTGCTATTATATTTGCTCTAAAGTTTTTTATTTTAATTGGCCATGCTAATAGAGATATATAATATCCTTTTTTATAAAATGGGGTTGGTATAAATTTTTTCCCAAAAGAAGTTTGTATGTATAATTTTTTCAAATTCTTATCCTTTGCATAAAAAACAACTATAGCACTTCCGCCTCTTCTTATGCCATAAGATGAATCTACAATATAAACTTCAGGATTTTTTTGATCTATAATTATATGAATAATTTTTGTAGTTTTGTTTCCAGAGAAGAAATTCCATTTACTCATATCGACTGCTTTAATTTTCATGGTAAAATTATTTTTATTTAATATAAAACTATTTTTAGGTGGTTTAATATTTAAAATACATTTTTTATTAACTGTTTTATATGTTTTATTTGCTAGAACTAAATTATTTTTGCCATCATTTAAAATAGCTTGAGCAAATTTTATACCACTATTATCTTTTAATATTACTTTTAATGGTTCTTTTAGATTCCAATAGATTGTATTATTTACAATAATTTTTGGTTTATTTCTTGAAAATTGTTTAGATGAATATACGAAAAAAGCTCCACCTATAATTAATAGAAATATTAAAATTATAATTATTCCTGCATAATTGTTTTTTCTTTTCATTTTTATCCCTTAATTTTATTTTTTATGAAATTTATTATATTATCAATTTGGTCTCTTTTTGCTGTGAAACCTGCTGCTTTTTTATGTCCGCCACCATTAAAATATTTGGCAATTGTCGAGCAATCTATCTCATTTTTACTCCTAATAGAAAATTTATAATCATGATTTTCTAACTCATAAAGAAAAATACTTATTTCAACAGTTGCCAAAGAGAGACCAATTTGAACAAAAGAATCAGCATCATAAATGGTTGCACCTGTTTTTTTAAAATCAATTAAATCAAGTTTTACAATAGCTATTTTTGCATATTTTTCAAGTTTTATTTTATTTAAATAAATTTCCGTAAGTCTTAATTTTGCTAAAGAATTTCTATTTTTTAAATAATTTGAAATTTTATACGGTTTAGCTCCACATGAAACTAATTTTGAAGCAATTTCAAAACTTTTTTTATTTGTTCGCTCATAAGAGAAAAAACCGCTGTCTTCGACAAGAGCTGTATAAATACAAGTGGCACATTCAGGTGAAATTGGAATATCGAGTTTTTCTATAATTTCAAAAACAACCATAGAGCTACTTGCATAATTTTCTTCTATTATATTTATTTCTCCAAAATTAGTGTTTGTTTTATGATGATCTATATTGATTATTTTAAACTCTTTTTTTTCAAGTCCTATTCTTTTTAAATCAGCACAATCAACACTAATGAGTAGATCAAAATTTTCAGGTATTTTATTTTTTATTTTTTTATAAAATGGTAAAAAATCAAATTTTTTTGGCAACTCTTTTGTGGTATTAAAAAGTGTAACTTTTTTTTTAATTTTTTTTAAAGCAATATAAAGAGCTAACATTGATCCCAATGCATCTCCATCAGGATTAACATGAGAAGTTATTATTATATGATTTGAAGTTTTTAGTAAATTATTAATTTTATTAAACATTTTGGGATTATAGCCAAAACTATTTAAAATTATGTTTATAAATAAATTTTATTTTTTATTACTTTTGTATACAAAAGCTAAAACTTCTGCAACTGCTTTATATAAAGTTTCCGGAATTGCTTCCTCTAAATCACATACTTTATATAGTTCTCTCGCTAATGGAGGATTTTCTACTATTTGAATCATATTTTCTCTGGCAATTTCTTTTATTTTTAAAGCTAAAGTATTGATTCCTTTAGCTATAACTACAGGTGCTTTTTCTTTTGTTTTATCATATCTTATGGCTACTGCATAATGAGTTGGATTTGTTATTATTACATCTGCTTTTGGAACTTCTTGCATCATTCTTTTTTGTGCCATCTCCATTTGAAGTTTTTTGATTCTTGATTTGACGATAGGATCACCTTCCATTTGTTTAAATTCATCTTTTATCTCTTGTTTGCTCATTCTCAAATCTTTAAAATATTGATATCTTACTATCAATAAATCTATCAAAGCTAAAACAAGAAAAAGTGCAAGCATAATAGATGATAAATAAATAGCTTTGTTTCTTAACCATTGAATTTGATTGAAAATTGAATAATAAAGAATATGTGGTAATTGTTCTGTAAAAAGCATCAAAAAATAAAATGCTATCATAAAAACAAAACTTACTTTTAAAACGATTTTTATCCCTTCAATCAATTTTTTTATAGAAAATAAGTTTTTAAGTCCTTTGATCGGATCTATTTTAGATATATCAGGAGTAATTGCTTTTGTGGAAAATATAAAACCATATTGTATAAAACTTGATAAAATACCAGCAATAGCAATGCATAAAGCCAATGGAAGTATGATGATGGCACATTCTTTACTTGTGTGTAAAGCGAGAGATAAAATGGTATTTTCAGTTAATTCATCCCCCATAAAAGATAAATAATATCTATATAGGTTTTCAATTCTACCTCCTATTATTTTAAAAAAAGCAAAAAAAGCTATTGTTGCTACAAAAAGAGAAACAAATCCGCTAAAATCTTGACTTTTTGGAACATTTCCCTCTTCTTTGGCATCTTCAATTTTTTTGGAGGTGGGTTCTTCCGATTTTTCTTCGTCGTCAGCCACTTTTTTGCCTAATCAATCTTCATGGAAAAATCAAGCCATGTAGCTTGATGGATTAAACTACCGCTACTAATAGCATCTACTTTTGTTTTTGCATATTCAATAATATTTTCTTGTGTAATATTCCCACTAGCTTCTATAAGTATGTGTGGATAATTTTTGTCTCTAAAAGATACTACTTTTTTTATATCTTGTATATTCATATTATCGCACATTATCATGTCGCTTCCGCATTTCATCGCATATTCTGCACTAGAAATATTTTCACATTCGACCTCTATTTTTGTTGTGTATGGCAATTTGTATCTTGCCTTTTCGATAAAAATTTTCAAATTATTTATCGTTTTTAAATGAGTATCTTTTAGCATTAAACAATCATCAAGACCCATTCTGTGATTGCATCCTCCTCCACATCTAACCGCATATTTTTCAAAAATTCTTAACATTGGTCTAGTTTTTCTTGTATCTAAAAGTTTAACTTTTTCTCCTTGCAAATTTTTTATATATTTATTGACATTTGTAGCTATACCACTTGCATGTTGAAGAAGATTTAAAATAGTTCTTTCACACATAAGAATTTTTTTTGATTTTCCCTCAAAATAACCTATAATATCTCCAACTTGCAACTCTTCCCCATCATTTTTTAAAAAATCATATTTTATTTTTTTAATTTTACAAAGAGATTTTACATAATCAACTCCGCTAAGAATTCCATTTTGTTTAGCTATTATTTTTGCAGTGACTTTTCTATTTTTAGAAACCAATCTAAACAAATCGCCTCTTCCTGCATCTTCTTGAAGTGCTTTTTTAACAAAATTTTTTATCATTTTTTACTCAATTCCATCATTTTATCAAGTGCTGTTTTTGCCCATTTTACAATATCTTTATCTACAAAAATTTCATTTTTAAAACTCTTGTTTTTTATTGATTGTAAAGTATCATAAACATCTTGTAAAGTTGTTTCATTCATGGTTGGACATTCAGGTTTAGTAGAAGATAAAATATAAGTATTTTTTTCTCTTAGTCTATTAACCATATTAAATTCTGTTCCAACGGCAACTTTTTGTTCAATAGGCAAAGATTGAATATAATTAATTAATTGACTGGTTGAGCCTACAAAATCAGAATTTTCGCATACTTCAGGTTTGCATTCGGGATGAGATGCTATTAAAATATCGGGATATTTTTTTCTAAAAAAATTTATATCTTCCAAAGAAAATAATTGATGAACAGAACAAAAACCATTATAACAAATAACATCAGCTTGTTTTATCTCATCATTACTGCTTTCTCCCATGATTGCTGATTTTAACTTCATGGTTTGTGCTACATTTTGTCCCAAACAACGATCAGGAACAAAAAGAATTTTTTTGTTTTGCTTTAGTGCAAATTCTATTATATTTTTTGCATTAGAACTTGTGCATACATATCCTCCAAGTTCTCCAACTCTTGCTTTTATTTTTGCACTTGAATTTATATATGTAATAGGAATAAAATCTTGTTTATTGATCCCTAAATCAGATAGAATTTGTATATTCTTATCAAAATAATTTATATCTATCATTTCCGCCATGGCACAACAAGCAACTTTTGGCATAAAAACTCTTTTATTTGGATCAAGTATTTTAACACTTTCTCCCATAAAACTAACCCCACAAAATATAAGATACGGATTTTTATCTTTCGCGGCTATTTGAGCTAATTGCAAACTGTCTCCGCTAAAATCGGCTATATCAAATACTTCATCTTTTTGGTAAAAATGGACAACAATAGTTACATTCAATTCATTTTTTAATTTTTCAATTTCATTTTTCAATTTTTTATTATCCAAAATAAATCCTTTGGTAATTTTTAGAAATTATATCAAAAAGTTTAAATCAAAAAGCTTAGATATTTATATATTCTTATTTTATCATATTATTCTTAGTTTTTTTATGTTAGAATAAAATTATATTATTTTTAGAAAGGTTTAAATGGATTTTTTAACAAATATAAATATACAATTTTATATACTAGCTTATTTTGTAGGTGGTATTCCTTTTGGCTTGTTGTTGGCAAAATATATTGGAGGGGTCGATATAAAAAAAGAGGGAAGTGGAAGCATAGGTGCTACAAATGTTCTTAGAGTTCTTAAAAAAAGAGATCCTGTTTTGGCAAAACAATTAAGTATCTCTACTTTGCTTTTAGATGCTTCAAAAGGATTGATGGTTTTGGCATCTGCATCATTAGTAGGTGTTAGCGAAGAAACAAAATGGGCCATAGCTATTTTGGCAGTTGTTGGACATTGTTTTAGTCCATATTTGAAATTTGAAGGCGGGAAAGGTGTGGCAACGGGAGTTGGTGTTATGATTTATATGCTACCTGTTGAAACTTTTATAGCTATTATTGTTTGGGCAATATCAATCAAAACTATAAAAATATCTTCGGTTTCATCTTTATTGGGATTAACAGCATTAGTTATTGCTTCTTTTATTATTCATCCAGAAATTCCTGTTATAAAAACACATGCACCTGTATTGATATTGTTTTTTATAATAGTTTATAAGCATTTACCTAATATTATATATCTTTTTCAGGGCAAAGAGAAAAAAATAACATGAAAATATTCAAGATTTATATTCAAGATTTGACTGAAAAAGTTATCATAGGTCTTTTAGATTTTGAGAGAAAAAAAAGACAAAAAGTTATTGTTAATGCTGAAATAGAATATGATTTGGATAAACATTTTTTAGATTATATTCAACTGCAAGAGGCGATTATAAATCTTTTAAAATATAAAAAATATGATACTTTAGAAAATGCATTAGATGATATTTGCAAAGCATTAAGGGTTGATTTTCCAGAGATTGTAAGCATAAGATTAAAAATAGAAAAACCAGAAATTTCTAAAAATAGCTCAATAGGTGTAGAAAATTTCAATCAATATATTTAAAAATATATTGATTGTGATAGCTTGATTTTTAAAATGAATAATTTAATAATTTTATGAAATTATTAAATTATTTTTAAAAAAACTTTAAATTTTTATAAAAATATGCTATAATTTTTCTTAAATTTACAACAATGAAGGAAAAATATGAGAATATTAGTAGTAGAGGATGAAGTTACTCTAAATAAAACAATAGTAGAAGGTCTTCAAGAATATGGCTATCAAACTGATAGTTCTGAAAATTTTAAAGATGCCGAATATTTTATAGGTATTAGAAATTATGACTTGGTTTTGACTGATTTGATGCTTCCTGATGGTGATGGTATAGATTTGGTCGCTTTAATCAAACAAAAATCTCCAAGAACTGCTTGTGTGGTAATTTCAGCCAAAGACGATAAAGAAAGTGAAATAAATGCTCTTAAAAACAGTGCCGACGATTATATCAAAAAACCATTTGATTTTGATATATTATTAGCCAGAATAGAGGCTAGACTTAGATTTGGAGGAACAAATATTATTGAGATTGATGATTTGATTATAGATCCAGATGAAGAAAAAATTACATATAAAGGTAAAGAAATAGAACTAAAAGGAAAACCTTTTGAAGTTTTAACTCAACTCGCAAGACATAGCGATCAAATAGTTTCAAAAGAACAACTTCTTGATGCTATATGGGAAGAGCCTGAACTTGTAACTCCAAATGTTATTGAAGTAGCTATTAACCAAATTAGACAAAAAATGGACAAGCCTCTTAATATTTCTACTATAGAAACAGTCAGAAGAAGAGGTTATAGATTTTGTTATCCAAAAAAATCATAAATCACAAAAGTATAAGAAATAAATTTATATTACAATTAGTTATTGCATCAGCAGTACTAATTGTAATATTTTCTACTATTTTATTTAATTATATAAAAATGTCGATATATGAAGACATTTCAAAAGGTTTAAAAAGAGATGCTAAATTATTTACACAAAATATAATTTTTGAGACAAATCAATTAGAAATATATAATCCTGAACAAAGATTTTCAAATGATAAGATAGAAGTTGTTATAAGAGCTGATTTACCACCAAAAGCAACTTATGTACAATTTACAAAAAACAAAAAACATTATCTTAGACTTTTTTATCCTCTAAATATTAAAAATGCAACTTTTGTGTCTATTACAAAAAATGTGTCAAATACAGATAAACTTCTTAATAAAATACTGAAAAATATATTTACTATAAATTTAATTACAATGGTATTTATAATTTTTTATGCCTTGTTTCTTTCGCAAATACTTTTAAATCCTATACGATCTCTTTCTGCTAGACTTTCAAAAATCAATGAAAATTTTTTAACACATATAAATATAGATGATTTGCCATCAGAATTTATGCCTTTGGGGATTAGTATAAATAAATTGATAGATAGAATAAAGATTTTTGTTAAATATCAAAAAGAACTTTTTATTGGAATTGCACACGAACTTAAAACTCCATTGGCTGTTATGAAAACAAAAAATGAAGTAACACTTATAAAGCAAAGAGAGCCAGAAAAATATATAGAAGCTTTAAAGATTGATAATAAAACAATAGACCAAATGAATAAAATGATAAGTAATATTTTAGAGATTGGAAGACAAGAGGGTGCTCAATTTGAAAGACCAATTAGTTTGGATTTGATAGCTTTTATAAAAGAACATGCAAATAATTTTAAACTTTTAGCTCGTCATGAAAAGAAAGATATTATTATCGAATTATCTCCTCAAAAATATGTGATAAAAACTCAATCGACTCTTCTTTTGCATATATTGCAAAATTTTGTTCAAAATGCCATTAAATTTACTCCTGAAAATAAAACAATAAAAATAAAAACATATAATAATGATAAAGGATTTTATATTGAAATCATAGATGAAGGTCCAGGAATTGATGAGAGTAAAGATCTTTTTGCACCCTTTAAAAGATTTGGAAACAAAAGCGGAAGTGGTCTTGGGCTTTTTTTAGCCAAAAATGCCGCAGATGCCATTGGCGCTACAATATCTATAAAAAATAGAACAAATAAAATGGGTTCTATTGCTACAATTTTTCTTCCATTTTCAAATTTTTCTAAAAATAGTTAGAAAATAATACAAATTTAAATTTATTTAAAGCTTTTTTAATGTATAAACTACTTTAAATTTTATAGAAGGGTTTTTAAAATGTCATTAAAAATAACTAATGAATGCATTGCTTGTGATGCTTGTAGAGATGAATGTCCAAATGGTGCAATAGAAGAGGCCGATCCAATATACATAATTGATCCTGATGTATGTTCAGAATGTGTAGGTTCTTATGATGAGCCTGCTTGTATTGCAGTTTGTCCTGTTGAGTGCATAGTATCTGATCCTGATAATCTTGAAAGTTTTGAAGAATTAAAATTAAAATTTAAACAACTTCAAATCGAGGAATAAATGGCTAAAATAACAGCTGTTATAGATATAGGCTCCAATTCGGTAAGAATGATTATTTGTCAGAAAAGTAGTCGTTTTGCTTTTAATATAATTTATGAGGCTAAAAGTAGAGTTAGAATTTCTGAAGGTTGTTATGAAAATGGAATGTATTTGCAAGAGAAACCTATGCAAAGAGCCACGGAAGCTTTAAATGATTTTTTAATTATTGCTAAAAATTTTAAAGCTAGAAAAATTTTATGTGTAGCAACTTCTGCTGTTAGGGATGCTAAAAATAGATCATATTTTATTAATAAAATAAAAAGAGATATTGGTATAAATATAAAGGTTATAGATGGCTCGAAAGAAGCATATCTTGGAGGAAATGCTGCAAAAAATTTATTGCCATTTGAAAAAAGTATTGTTACTATCGATATAGGCGGAGGTTCTACTGAACTTGCAAAAATAGAAAATGGTCAAATTATTAATACGATTTCTTTAAAAATTGGAACGATTAGATTGAAAGAATTATTTTTTGATAAAAAAATAGATTTTAATGAATTAGAACAATATATAAAAGAACAAATAAAAAATATTCCGGAAGATTTTAAGGTTTCAAAAGTTATAGCGATAGGCGGAACTGCAAGAGCTATATCAAAAATGCTTATGCCCAAAGATTATCCTTTAAAAACTTTACATGCTTATGCTTATGATTTTTTAAAAAATAGAAAATTGTTAAAAAAAATATCTACAACTGATATTTTAAAATTGAAAAAATATAATATAAAAAAACATAGGATAGATACTTTTAGAGAAGGGGTGGGGATTTTTATTTCTGTGTTGGACTATTTGGGTGTTAGGAATGTTATAACGAGTGGAGTAGGTGTTAGAGAAGGATTGTATTTAAAAGATTTATTAAGACACTCAAATGATAAATTTCCTGAAAATTTTAATCCCAGTTTAAGAAATTTATGCGATAGATTTTTAATTAATGAAAAATATGCTAACTCTTTAAAAAAGACTTCGCTTAAAATATTTGATGCTTTAAAAGAACTTCATAATATTGATGAAAAATATAAAAAAGAGTTAGCGACTGCAGCAAAACTTTCGTCTATTGGAGTCGATGTAAATTATTATAGACATAATGAACATTCGTTTTATCTCATTTTGAATAGTTTAAATTATGGATACACCCATTCTCAAAAACTTTTAATTGCTTTTATTGCTTTATATCAAAATAAAAAATTACCTCAAAAAGAAGATTTAAAAATATATCTTGATATTTTGCCAGATTTAAAAATAGTTAAATGGCTTAGTTTTATTTTGTCTCTTGCAAAATGTTTGCATATAAATTTTAATTCTTGCAAATTTGATTTTGAATTTAAAAACAATTTATTTATAATATCATCTAATAATAAAAATGTTTATTTGGCAAAGGAATGTATAAAAGAATTATACAAACCGTTTCCCATTTCGATTTCTTTAAATTAAAATCTTCTACCCATGGAAAATTCAAAAGATGAAGTTCTGTCTCCTGGTTTATTGTTTAATGGTTTTGCAAAATACATTTGTATTGCACCCATAGGAGATTGCCATTCGATTCCAAATCCTGTGCCTCCTCTGTTGATATTAAAATTATTTTGCCCTATGAAACCATAATCCAAAAAGAATAATCCTCTCATTTTTAATGATTGTATTAAAGGAATACTGGCTTCAATATTGTTTGTAAACATTCTTGTTCCACCTGTTAATGATCCTGCACTATTTTCTGGAGAAATTGAATTTGCTTCATATCCTCTGACAGTCGAAATTCCTCCCATATATAACTTTTCATTTAATGGAAGATTTCCTTCATTAAAAGCAAGTTGTAATTTGGCTTTATATCTTAAAATCAAATCATAATTGATTAAATCTTCCAATCCATAAAAATAAGAAAAAGAGTTATAATTTTTGATATACTTTTCATCTCCACCAAGTCCTGCAAATTCAATTGAGCTTGTTAAAGTTACCCCATGTCTAGGGAGATAATATGAATCTGTGGTGTCATATACTGCTGATACTGTCATAGCACTTTTTAAAGTCGAAGTGCTCGGATATAAATAAGAGATAGAGTTGTCAACATTACTTAATTTTGATTTTTCTATATTATATCCTATGCTTCCACTTATATGTCTTGTTAATTGTTTACCTACATTTAAGCTTGCTCCTGATTTATCTTCATCATAAGAATAATAATCATTTGAAGTGCTATAAATTGAAGCTCCCAAACTGTAAAGAGAATCAAAAACTCTTGGGTTGTAAAAAGAGATAGAGCCTCTTAAACTTTTTGAAGAATAATCAACATTTGTTGAAAGATCAATACCACTACCAAAAATATTTTTATCTGATACACTTGCATTAATCAAAAATCCATCATAACTTCCATATCCAATACCAGCACTTATACTTCCTGTTTGTGCTTCTTTTACTTTAACTAAAAGATTTATTTTGTCATTTGAAACTCTTTTTTTGGTAATTGTTACATTTTCAAAATATCCTGTTTTTTTAAGTTCGGTTATTGAGTCTTTAAAATTGGTATAAGAGTATTTATCTCCTGGAGCTAAAAATACACTTCTTCTTATTACTCTATCTATAGTTTTTGTGTTTCCTGAAATTTTTACATCATTTATATAAACAATCTTCCCAGGTATGATATTGTAAATAATTGAAGCGGTATGATTTTTTTTATTTTGTTTTATGTTTGGATATATTTTTACATAAGCATATCCTAGATTAGATATTATAATTTTTAATTTTTTCATATCTTTTCTTAATTTTTCAACATTAAAAGTTTTTCCTTTTTTTAATTCTAAATTATTTTCAAGCATTGAAGTTTTTATAATCGGTTTTGCAAGATTTATTTTTACAGATTTGATTGTATAAATGGAACCTTCATGAACAAGATAAGATAAATTTGCAGTATAGTTTTCAAAATATGCTCTTAAAAAAGGTGTGCTAACTGTTGCATCCAAATAACCCCTTTTCATATAATAATCTCTAATTCTCAATCTGTCATATTTTAACTGTCCAACATACAAAGTGCCATTGTCTCTCCCCCATAACCATCCTAAAAATTGTCTTTTTCTGTTTGCAATAGAATCTTTTATGTCTGAATAAGTAAAATGTTTGGCTCCATATAAATGAACATTTTTTATAGTTATTTCTTCGCCTTTATCTATCAAAATAATTAATTTTAAACTGTTTTTATTTAATTTTATTGTCTTGGTTTCTACAATACTATCATAGTATCCTTTTTTCTCAAGAAATTGAAGGATTTTATGTTTCGCATTTTGTATATTGTTTTCATCATAAATATCGCCTTTTTTGATATTTATCATTTTCTTTATATTATCTTTTTTGTTTTTATATCCTACTACTTCAACTTGTGCTATAACTGGTTTTTCCACAAAATGATATGTAATAATTCCATTATTTTCGCTAACCCAAATATCTTTAAAATATTTTTGATTGAAAAATGTTATTATTGAATTATCTATTTTTTGTATATTTAACTCATCGCCTTTTTTGAATCCT
>JALUBK010000018.1 GCA_027044945.1 Campylobacterales bacterium | reverse complement strand
CAATAAAAAGTGCAAGAGATATTGCTAATGCCTCCAGATCTTTAGTGTATTGGGCATATGAACAAAAAGTAAAAGAAATAGCTGCTAAAAAAAATATAGTTGGCGGATTTTCCATAAGAGATATGTTGGATAATTTGGCAAAAAATGAAAATTTGAAATACAATATTGATTTATCTTATGATCAAGATGATTTGAGTGATTTAGATAAAAAAACTAGTTCTTTTATTAATAAAATTCAGACAAGTAAAAAAAATGGTTACATGATACTTCATTCATATAAAAACAATTCTGTTTATTATATGACTCCTTTGGTTGCAAATAAAAATTGTATAATTTGTCATATTCATTCAGATGAACCTATAGGTAGTGTTATTGGCCTGATTGCTATTACAAAAAAAATACCAAAATTTAGTAATGAGGATAGCAAAAGATATTATTTCTTTATAATCTCATATACTTTTACATGGCTTGTTGGTTTGTTCGCAATTTGGTGGTTTTATGGAAGTGGTGTTAGATTTTTGAAAAATAAAGTTAAAAATTTTGAGACAAGTATTTATAATTTTGTTGATATAATAGAGAAAAAAGATGCTTATACTGCAGGTCATGGAAAAAGGGTTGCTAAGTATTCTAAAATGATAGCTGAAAAATTGTGGTGTTCTAAAGAAGAGATTGAATTGGTTTACAGAGCTGGAATGCTCCATGATATTGGAAAAATTGAAATTCCTGATGCATTGCTTATGAAACCAGAAAGACTTACGGAAGAAGAATATAATTTTATCAAAAGACATCCTGAAGTGGGTTATAATTTATTGAATAAAGAGCCTTTTAAAGAATTGTCAAAAATCGTATTGTATCATCATGAGCATTACGATGGAAAAGGGTATCCAAAAGGATTAAAAGGCAATGAAATACCTTTTTTATCTAGAATTATTGCTGTAGCGGATGCTTTTGATTCTTTAACTACAAGTAGAGCATATCGTCCTGCATTGTCTGTAAAAGATGCTTTAGAGGTAATTTATGCTGAGAAAAGAAAACATTTTGATCCTAAAGTATTGTATGTTGCTAAAGAAGTGTTATCTTCTTTGAAAGCACCTACAGGTATTACTCAATTTCCAAAAAATAAATTTGAAGAATTTAAGTTTTTTTATTATTTAAAAGATCAATTAACAGGAGCATATAATTGTGATTATATAAAATTGATTATAAATAATAAATATAAAAATAGTAATTTTTATATAAATTGTATTAATTTTCCTGATTTTTTTGAATATAATAAAAGACATGGGTGGAGAGAAGGAAATAATCTTTTAAAAGATATTGCAAGAAAAATAATGTTAGCTTTTCCTAATTCTATAGTTATTAGAATGGCAGGGGATAATTTTTTGATCATCAATAACAAAAAACCTAGCATTAATAATTGTGATAAAATTAACAGAATTTTTGAACAAGATAGTATAAAACCAGTATGTAAAAATTTTATGCTAGATAAAGGGCGCAAAATTACATTGGATAGTCTTGAAGATTGTTTAAAATAATTAAAATTACTAATTTTTACCTCAAAATAATATAAAACTCCCTATAATATGATTAAAATATTATAGGGAGTTTTTTTGAATCAAATTAAATTTACTCATTTACATTTACATACTGAATATTCATTGCTTGATGGAGCAAATAAAATAAAACCTCTTGCTAAAAGATTAAAAGAGCATGGTGTTAAAAGTGTTGGAATAACTGATCATGGAAATATGTTTGGTGTTTTAGAGTTTTATAAAGCTATGAATGCAGAAGGGATTAAACCTATAATAGGTATTGAAGCCTATATTCATAATAGCGAAGATATATCGGATAAAACTACAAGGCAAAGATTTCACCTTTGTTTATTTGCAAAAAATGAGATTGGATATAAAAATCTTATGTATCTTAGTTCTCAAAGTTATATTAATGGATTTTATTATTATCCTAGAATCAATAAAAAAATCTTAAAAGAACATTGTGAAGGACTTATTTGTTCATCTGCTTGTTTGCAGGGTGAAATAAATTGGCAACTTAATACAAATAACGAAAAAAATAAAAAATTTGGTGCAAAGGGATATGAAAAAGCAAAAGAGATAGCTCTTGAATATAAAAATATTTTTGGTGAAGATTTTTATTTAGAACTTATGCGACATGGTATTAATGATCAACTCTTTATAGATGAACAAACGATTAAACTTTCTTTAGAAACAGGTATAAAAATAATTGCAACGAATGATACTCATTATCTAAAACAAGAGGAAGCTGAAGCACACGAAGCTTTTATGTGCATTGCTATGAATAAACAATACGATGATCCAAAAAGATTAAGACATTCTGTGCATGAATTTTATTTAAAATCACCCGAAGAGATAGCAAAGCTTTATGCTGATATTCCTGAAGCTTTATCTAATACTCAAGAAATTGTTGATAAATGCAATTTGAAAATTCATTTAGGAAATCCTACTCCTCCAAAGTTTAAATTTACAAAAGAGTATGCACGCGAGGAGGGGCTTGATTTTAACAGCGATGAAGAATATTTTATGTATAAATGCAGACAAGGTCTTGAAATAAGGCTGAAAAATGTTCCAAAAGAGGAGCATCAAAAATATAGAGATAGATTGGAAGAAGAGATAAAAATTATAAATGGCATGAAATTTCCTGGATATATGTTGATCGTTTGGGATTTTATCAGAGAAGCTAAAAAAAGAGGTATTCCAGTAGGTCCTGGTCGTGGTTCGGCTGCTGGAAGTTTGGTTGTTTATTCTCTTTTTATAACAGATATTGATCCTATGAAATACAATCTTATCTTTGAAAGATTTTTAAATCCCGAAAGAGTAAGTATGCCTGATATTGATGTTGATTTTTGTCAAGCTCGAAGAGGAGAGATTATCAATTATGTTGTTGAAAAATATGGAAGATATAATGTTGCTCAAGTCATTACATTTGGTAAATTGCTTGCAAAAGGAGTTATAAGAGATACTGCAAGAGTTTTAGGTGTTCCGTATGCTGAAGCAGATGCTATGGCAAAGTTAATACCTGATGAATTGAAAATTACTTTAGAAAAAGCTTATGAAAAAGAACCAAAATTAAGGGAATTGATTGCAAATAATAAATCTGCCGCAAGAGTTTGGAAGTTTGCTTTATCTCTTGAAGGGTTAAATAGAAATGCAGGGATGCATGCCGCTGGAATAGTTTTAAGCAATGAAGAACTTTGGCACAAAACACCTCTTTATAAGCCTTCTGGAGAAGAAACATTGATCACTCAATATTCTTTAAAATATCTTGAAGATGTTGATTTGATCAAATTTGACTTTTTGGGGCTTAAAACTTTGACTGTTATTGATAATGCGGTGAAGCTCATTAAAAAAAGATATGGCAAAGAGATAGATTTTTTAAAAATTGATGTAAATGATAAAAAAGTTTATGAATTGATTCAAAGCGGAAATACTCTTGGTTTATTTCAAATAGAATCAAATGGAATGAAACAATTAAATGGAAGATTGAAACCTACTACTTTTGAAGATATTATTGCTGTTCTTGCTCTTTATCGTCCTGGTCCTATGGAAAGTGGAATGCTTGATGACTTTGTAGAAAGAAAACATGGAAGAGCAAAAATAGAATATGTATTTCCTGAACTTGAGCCTATTTTAAAACCAACTTATGGAGTTATTGTTTATCAAGAACAAGTTATGCAGATAGTTCAAGCAATAGGTGGTTTTAGTCTTGGCGGAGCTGATGTTGTCAGAAGAGCAATGGGTAAAAAAATTAAATCCGAAATGGATAGATTGAAAAGCGAATTTGCTGATGGAGCTGTAAAAAAAGGATTTGATAGAAAAAAATCTGAGGACTTATTCGATTTGATTGTTAAATTTGCTGGATATGGATTTAATAAATCTCACTCTGCGGCTTATGCGATGATAACATTTCAAACAAGTTATCTCAAAGCTTATTATCCTCAAGAGTTTATGGCAGCATTACTTACTAGTGAACAAGACAATACGGATAAAATTGTAAAATATGTTGATGAAGTTAAAAGACTTGGTATCAAACTTTCGCCTCCTGATGTTAAAAAAAGTTTTGTAGAATTTTCAGCTATTAAAGAAAACGAAGAAGAAGTTGTTCTTTTTGGATTGGGAGCTATAAAAGGTGTCGGAAAAACAGCAATTAAAAGCATTATAGAAGCCAGAGAAGAAAAACAGTTTGAAAGTCTTAGTGATTTTATTTCAAGAGTGGATAATTCAAAAGTAAATAAAAAAGTATTAGAATCTTTGATAAAATCGGGAAGTTTTGACAGCTTTAACCTTTCTAGACATGCCATGCTTGAAAATATTGAATATATCGTGAATGCAGGAGCAGAATGCACAAGAGCTAAAAAAATGGCTGAAAATTCTCTTTTTGGAGATTGTGCGGAAATGGTAACAGCTAGAATAGAGATAGAAAATATGCCAGAATTTGAACCAAGAAAAATACTTGATTTTGAAAAAGAAACTATGGGATTTTATGTTTCAGGTCATCCACTTGATAATTATAGAGAAGAGATTGAAAAAATTCCCCACTCTTTATCTAGTGATCTTGATAATATTGCTGATGGAAGCAAGGCTTTATTTATTGGAAAAATTGAAGATATTACAACTAAAATAAGCAAAAAAGGTAATAAATTTGGTATTTTAAATATTATGGATTTTCATGGCAATATTGAATTTATGATTTTTGAGAAAATGTTAAATAAGATTGAAGATTTTGATTTGGATGAGCCAAAAGCTTTTAAAGTTCAAATAAATAAAGATAATCAATTTACTAGAATTAGAGTTTTAAAAATAATGACTTTAGAAGAATCAAAAAAAGAACATATTACAACTAAAATAGAAGAAAAACCAGAAGAACCATTATTTGTAAAAATTAAACTTTCAAGCGAAATTGATATTTTAAATAAACTTTACAATCTTATAAATGATTATAGAGGTAGTCGAGAATTAAAACTGATAATTAGCTCAAAAAGAGAGGATGTAATTCTTAATCTGCATCAAAAAGTAAATAATAAAATTATTGATGAAATTTCCAAAATATGTGAAATTGAAAATGTGGCCTCATAAAGGAGGATTTTCTATTTTTATATTAAACCCTTTTTCATTTTTTAAAAGTTCTATTTGACCATTATGAGCTTTGACTATTTCCAGTGATAACGCTAAGCCTAAACCATGACCTTTCGTTTTGGTTGTTTTAAAGGGTTCATAAAGTATATTTTTATTTTTTATCATTGGTGCTGAATCAGTTATTTTAAAAATTGCATTTTTTGTTTTGTTTTGATACTCTATTTTAATAAATCCATTCTCTTTTTCATCTTCTTCTATTGCATCTATTGCATTAAATAAAAAATTTTGCAAAACTATGGACAAAAGATCAAAATCAGCATTTATTTTTTCTTCAGGCAAAGAAAAAATAAAATCTATATTTTTTGAATAACTATAATAAGATATACTACTTTTTAAATCATTTACTAAATCTTTGGCAGAAAATGTAGATTTGCTTAAACTGACCCCTTTTGTAAAAAGAAGAGTTGCTTTTATAATTCTTTCAACCCTCCATATTGCTTTTTTTATCTCTTGCACCAATGGTTTGTTTTTTAAAGTTACTCTTTTTGATAAAGTAGAAGCCATTAGGGATACTGAGCCTATTGGATTTCTTATTTCATGAGAAAGATGAGCAGCTATTTGCCCCATAGATGCAAGTCTTTCACTTCTTTTTTCATTTGTTATATCTGTGGCACTTACAATCTTTTTTCCATAAGCAATATTTGTTTTTATTAAAAAATACAAACCATTATATTCTATTTCATAACTTGAAATATTAAGGTCAATTTTTTTTATAAGATTTTTATATTTTTTAGCTTCACTATTTTGTAAAAATATTTCTCCATTTGTATCTATTACCCAAATTGCATTTGGCAGAACTTCTACTATTTGTTTTAAAAAATTTTGTAAATTTTGATATGATGTGTTTAATTCTTTATACTCTTTTTCGACACTATAAGTTTGCTTTATTAAGCCTTCGAGAGTTTTTTTAAAAAAATCTTTTTCTTTTGAGTTTAAATTTTCTAACATTTGTTTGTTTATCATAAATTTAGCCTTTCAAAATCTCTTTCTGTATTTTACAGTTAAAAATATTAAAATTGTAATAAAACAATAAAATATTCCTATCTTTTATCGATATATAAACGATTATTGGTAATAATAGCAATAGAAAAATTTGGGAGACATAAAATGTTAGAAAATATGGATAAAAAATATGTTTTGCATAGTTATGCAAGGAATTATATAAATTTTATATATGGTAAAAATGCAACTTTATATGATGAAAATAAAAAAGATTATATAGATTTTACTGCTGGTATAGGTGTTGTGAGTGTTGGACATGGAAATGAAAAACTTTCATCTGCTTTATGCGAACAAGCTAAAAATATTATTCATATATCAAATATATTTGTTATAGAACCTCAAGCAAAATTGGCAAAAAAATTGGTTGAGCTTAGCGGATATGACATGAGATGTTTTTTTGCTAATAGTGGAGCCGAAGCAACTGAAGGAGCTATTAAAATTGCTAGAAAGTATGGAGAAGAGGGCGGAGAGCCAAAGAGATATAAAATAATAACCTTAAAACACTCTTTTCATGGAAGAACAATAACTTCTTTAAAAGCAACTGGTCAAGAAAAAATGCATAATTTTTTTGGTCCTTATCCTGATGGTTTTGTATATGCAAATGATATAGATGAAGTAGAAAAATTATGTGATCATAAAACTGTTGCTGTCATGATAGAACTTGTGCAAGGAGAAGGTGGAGTAGAACCACAAAATAAGCAAAAAGTCCAAGTGTTGGCAAAAATATTAAAAGAAAAAGATATTTTACTGATAGTCGATGAGGTTCAAACTGGTATATATAGAACTGGTGAACTTTTTGCTTCAAATTTATATGGAATTAAACCAGATATTATTGCTGTTGCAAAAGGGCTTGGAGGAGGAGTTCCTGTAGGAGTTGTTATGACAAGATTAAAAGATATTTTTTCTTATGGTGATCATGGTAGCACTTTTGGAGGAAATTATCTTTCAACTATAGCTGGTAATGTAGTTTTAGAAATATTAACAAAAATGAAAAACAATGGTTTATTAGATGAAACAATGCTTTATTTTAGTGATAAATTGGAGCATTTTGCTTTAATACATAAAAATATTATTAATAAGACTGTTGGTTTAGGGCTTATGAGAGGATTTAGAATAAATAATGCGGAAAATTTATCTAAAATAATAGCTAAAGCATTAGAACATAGAGTTTTAGTTTTAAAAGCCGGTAGAAATACTTTGAGATTTTTGCCTCCATTAACTATTACTAAAGAAGAAATTGATATCGGATTTGAAAGACTTGAAGATGCTTTTAAAGATCTTAATTAGTTGTTTTGTTGCTGTATTGTTTGTAAATGCAAGTGACATATCTATTCTTTCCAAAACAAAAAGAGATATTATTGAAAATCAAAAAAAACAAAATCAAAATAGTAGCGGTATTTTGAAATATGATTGGATAAATCCAATAACTGCTTCTTATTCTCGAACTATAAGCACTATAACATCGCCAAATACAAAAACAGATAATTTTTCCATTTCATTTAATCAGCCTATCTTTAAAAGTGGTGGAATTTATTATGCTTTACAATATGCCAAGGCAAATGAAGTTTTTTTAAAAACATCTGTATTGTCTGAAGAAAAAGATTTAATGACTAATGTATATTCTTTGGTTTTGCAAATAAGAAATATTGATTTACAAATTATGAAGCAAAAATATCTTATAAAAAATGTAAATATTGATATAGAAAGAAAAAAAGAACAATATTTAAGTGGAGTCTTGGATAGCAGTTATCTAAATAATGCAATTTTACAAAAAAATTCATTATCAATAGCTTTGTTGAATATGAAATCTTCAAAAATTGATTTATTGAGAAGTTTAAAAAATATTACCAATATAAATTATAAAAATATTAAGATACCACATTTAAAACTTATTTGTTTAAATAAATATTTAAAAAATAATATTTTAATTAGAAAAGCTAAAGCAAATAAAAAACAGCAAAAATATCTTGAAAAAATGACAATTTCAAATTATTTGCCAACTATATCATTATTTGCTAATTATAATAGCAATAAAGTAAATTTTTTGACAACACAAAAAGATACATATAAAAATTATGGAATTACAATTTCTATGCCTTTGTATGATGTGAATAGAAAGAAAAAGATTGAACTTCAAAGATTAAAATATTTAAAATCAAAATTAGATATAGCAGATAAAAAAAATCAACAAAGTGAACTTTTTAATTCTATTATTGAAAAAATTAATATCATAAAAAGAAAAATTAATCTTTCAAAAGAACAAGAAAAACTTTATTTTTCTCTTTTAAACAGGACAAAAGATTTATATCAAGCAGGTGAAAAAACTATTTATGATGTTCAAACCATGCAAAATTCATTAAATAGCACTAAAATTGACAAAGTAATATATAAAAATGAAATGAAAATATTGCTTTTAAAATTATACAAACAAATAGGCAATTAAAATGAAATTTAGTGAATTTATGAATTCTTGGCTTTATGGTAAAGATGGATATTATTCTAATTTCAATCAAATAGGCAAAAAAGGAGATTTTTATACAGCAGTCAGCACAAGTAAATTTTTTGGTGGAGTAATTGCAAAAAAAATTATTTCTTCTATTTTGAAAGGATTGCTTCCTAAAAATACAACAATATTGGAAATAGGGGCTCATCAAGGATATCTTATTGCTGATATTATACAATTTATTTATACACTTGATATAGATTTATTTTATTCATTAAAGTTTGCTATTTTGGAACCTCAAGAAAGTTTAAGAAAAATCCAAAAAGAATATATTGAAACTTCTTTTGGAGAGAGTATTGATTTTAAAATTTATAGTAAAATAGATGAAATATCTTTTCATGATGCTTTTGTTGTTTCTAATGAAATTTTTGATGCTTTTGCTTGTGAATTGATAAAAGATAAGCAAATGTTGTATGTGGATAATTTTGATTTTTATTTTGATGAAATTGATACACAAACAAAAAATATAATAGATAAAATGGGAATTGTAAAAGGTGAAGTGCCGATTGGATATGATGTTTTTATTCAAAAATTACATTCACAATTAAAAAAATATATATTTTTATCATTTGATTATGGAGATATGATTTCAAGAGAAGATTTTTCTATTAGAATATATGATAAACATAAAGTGTATCCGTTTTTTTCATTGACAAAATTTGTCAATGATGTAAAAATTGAAAAAGGAAATATAAATATAGCAAATTTATATAAAAAAAGCGATATAACATATGATGTAAATTTTTCATATATTAAAAAAATTTTTCAAGATTTAAAAGTAACAAATATTTATTATTCTTCTCAGGCAAAAGCTTTGATTGATTTTGGATTGATAGATTTGCTTGAAATTTTAAAAGAAAAAAAAGGTGAAAAAATTTATCTTCAAGAATTAAATAAAATAAAAATTTTAATAGATCCGACTTTTATGGGAGAAAGATTTAAATGTTTTATTGCTTATCAATCCTCATAAGTTCTTATTTCGGCCACAGCCACAGCATATTCTTTTTCATGTGATATGGAAAGAGATACTTTTTTGATTTTAAATTTATCAATAATATGTTTTGGAAGTGTAAAATAAGGAGCATTCTTTTCTGTTTTTTGTATTTTAATATCACTAAAACTTAAATCATTTCCTATTCCAACTCCCAAAGCTTTTGAAATTGCTTCCTTTGAAGCATAAAAACCAGCTATAGTTTCCATTTTATTTTTTGATAATTCTATTTCATCATCACTTAAAAACTTTTTTAAAGCTTTTAAGCCAAATTTATTATAAAGATTTTTAATTCTTTCTATTTTGACAATATCTATACCAATCATTTTATTGGACAACAAATTCAATAAGAAAAATATTTTTTATATATCCATCGGTTAATACATTGTTTATTTTTTCAACAAGTTCATCTTTCAACTTTTCTTTGCCTCTATTTGTGCTAATTTCTTGAAAAGTTTTTGATGATAATGTTCTTATGATAATATCTCTAATCATAGGCTTTTTTTTGTCTAATTCAGCAGTCAATTCAGGACCGCTCAATTCTAAATCCATTTTTATTTTTAAAAATCTTTCCCCATTTGAGCTAAGTAAATTTACTATAAATTGATCCAAGGGATAAATAGGTCCTATTTTTGTTAAATCAGAATTCTTATTGAAATGTTTTTTATTATTCATTGTTTTTTGTTGATTTTGTGTTTGTGCTGGTGTAGGTTCTGAGCTATTATTACTAAGCAAAAAATATGCAGCCAATCCACCACCTATCAATATCAAAATTAAAAGTATAATAACAATAATAAGAACAATTTTTGAACTTGACTTTTTAACTTCTGTCTTTTCTTCATCTTTTTCTTTAGCCATATTTTTCCTTTGTATTTATTATTATTTATATAGAACAACTACCTATATCTAATTCTTTTATAATTTTTTCAAAAAAGTTTTCTGATTTTTTATTGTAATCATCATGAAATTCTATAATATATATACCTTCATTTTCATTTTCATTATCGTGCTCAATCGTAATATCAGGAGAAACTCCAAAAATTTTCATATTTTTTATAACATTTGAATTAATTAGTGAACTTTGTTCTTTGCTAAAATATTTGATTTCAAGCATTGCATATCTTTCTTCTGCTTCATGATATGCTTTTATACAAGCTTTTTTCTCACTCATTTTTTACCTTTTGTTTGTTTGTAAAATTATATCAAAAAAAAATAAAATTAACCATTAAATATAAGAATATAATAAATTACATCCAATCTATAAGTTTTGATACTTCTTTTACTTCATAGCATTTTATTTTTTCAATTTTTTCTATTGGTTTTTTAGGAACAATTGCTTTGGTAAAATTTTGCAATTTTGCTTCTTTTAGTCTTAAATCAAGGTTAAAAATATCTCTAATATTTCCAATAAGAGTTATTTCTCCCAAAAAAATAGTATCTTTGCTAAGTGGTCTATTTCTGAAACTACTTATTATCGCTGCAACAATTGCCAAATCGCAAGAAGTTTCATTTATTTTTATACCTCCTGAAATATTTATAAATACATCATAACGATTTAATGGCAATTCCAATTTTTTTTCCAATAAAGCCAAAAGCATATTTAATCTATTAAGTTCAAATCCAGTAGCACTTCTTTTGGGGCTAGGAAAATTGCTTTCGCTTACTAAAGCTTGAACTTCCAAAATAATTGGTCTTGTTCCTTCCATAGCAACCGTTATAGCCGATCCTGCTCCGTTTTCTTCTCTAGAAAAAAATTTTTTAGAAATATTATTGGCACTGATCAAACCTCTATGACTCATTTCAAAAATACCAACTTCACTTGTTGAACCAAATCTATTTTTAAAACCTCTAAGAATTCTAAGTTCTTTTGAAGAATCTCCTTCAAAATATAGCACAGTATCAACCATGTGTTCGAGTATTCTAGGTCCAGCAATAGAACCTTCTTTTGTGATATGGCCTATTATAAATATCGCAGTAGAATTTTCTTTTCCCCATCTCATCAAATCAAATGTTATTTCTCTGACTTGCGAAACACTTCCTGGTGCTGCAGTTAATTTTTCTGAATAAATAGTTTGAATAGAATCAACAATAAGCAAATCATATTTATTTTGAGCTAATTCAATAAAAATATTTTCCAATTTTATTTCAGTAAGCAAGAAAATATCTTTATGATTTACATCAAGTCTGTTTGCTCTTAGTTTGATTTGTGATTTTGATTCCTCTCCACTTACATATAAGATTTTTTTTTCTGTGTTTGCTAAATTTCCTGCTATTTTTAAAAGAAGTGTAGATTTTCCAACACCAGGGCTTCCTCCTATTAGCACTAAACTTCCAGGAACAATGCCACCACCTAATACCAAATCCAACTCTCTTGAATTGGAAGAAAATCGAGTAATATTATCTTCTTGTATTTCAATAAGAGATTCAGCTTTTTGAAAATTTTTAGTAGAGGATTTAGTTTGTTTCAATACTTCTATTTGTGTTTTATTTAATTCAATTATTTGTTCCCAAGCTCCGCAGTTTGGACATCTTCCCATCCATTTTGATGTTTGATATCCACAAGCTTGGCATTCAAATAGTTGTTTATTCTTGGCCATTATCGTTACTCATAAAAAAACCATCAAGCAAACCATCTATATATTTATCAGCATCAAAAGGTATCAAATCATCCTCTTTTTCTCCAACTCCTATATATAAAATAGGTAGCTTTAACTCTTCAGATATACTAAATAATGCTCCTCCTTTTGCCGTTCCGTCAAGTTTTGTTATAATAATTGCATCAATTCCAACAATTTCTTTAAAAGCTTTTGCTTGATTTATTGCTGAATTTCCTTGTGTTCCGTCTAATATAAGAATTTTTCTATGAGGAGTGCCTTCTTTTGCTTTATTGCAAATTCTTACTATTTTTTTAATTTCATTTGATAAATTTGTTTGATTATGTAATCTTCCAGCAGTATCTATTAAAACATTATCAAAATTTTTAGCAACAGCTGAAGAAATGGTATCATAAGCTACGGCTGAGGGATCATGTCCTTGTTTTGTAGCTACTATTTGAATGTTTAATTTTTCAGCCCATCTTTTTAATTGTTCAACCGCGGCTGCTCTAAAAGTATCTGCTG
Organism: Campylobacterales bacterium; assembly: GCA_027044945.1. Lineage (GTDB taxonomy): Bacteria > Campylobacterota > Campylobacteria > Campylobacterales > JALSKU01 > JALSKU01. The sequence continues at coordinate 18,993 of JALUBK010000018.1, read as the reverse complement.
CACCCAAGATCACTTTTTTACCATCTTTTTTATATAAATTAGCAAGTTTTGCTATTGTTGTAGTTTTGCCTGCTCCGTTGACTCCCAAAATAAGTTCGACAAATGGTTTTTCACCTATTTTTTCAATATTTTTATTATTAACAAAAAATGATAATAAAATTCTTTTCAAGTCTTCTCTTGTGACTAATTTTGATGCTGGAAGACGATATATGATTGTTTCTGCTAAATCATAAGTTACATCGGCTTCTAAAAGTATATCTTCTATTTCATCTTTATCTATTTTTTCTTTTTTTTGTGGTGCTACATTTTTTATAGCTTGTAAAGTTTTGTTAAGTGATTTTTTTATGAAACCTATCATTTTTTTATAGCCTTTTTTATATCAGAATCTATCATTTCTTCTGGAATAGCTCCAAGATATTGTGTGATTATCTTTCCATTTGGATTATATAATATCATAAAAGGTATATTTTGTATAGTTCCTAATAAATTTGAAAGTTCAAAATCATTTTCTCCGTTTGTAACAATATAATTTATAGAATTATATTTAATAAAACTTGATATTTCGTTATCTGATTTGCCATCTTCTAATAAAACAGAAATTATTTTAAGCCTATTTTTATATTTATTTTGCAAATTTATAAGGTTGGGTATTTCTGCTTTGCAAGGAGGACACCAAGTGGCAAAAAAAGTTAAAAGAATTACTTTATTTTTATTGCCTTTTACTTTTAAAATATTATTTTTTTTGATAAAGGTTATATTTTTTCCATTAACACTATGTAGAGTGATTTCATTTTTATTTTGAATATTTTTTTTTGAAACTTTGATTGGTGCTTTGTTTATTTGTTTATTTTCTTTTTTACTATTGCATCCAGAAAATAATAAAATAGACAAAGAAACAAGAAAAATCATAATTTTATTCATAAACAGCCTTTTATACTAACGAAATTTTTAGGTTAATATTGTAAAATATTCTATTATTATATCAAGTTAATATAAAATTTTACAAAAGGTAAATAATTATGTTATTAGAAAAGAAAATTTTTAGAAAAATGTGTAAAACAAAACTTGAACAAAGTTCCAAAATAGCTAAGTTATATAAAGATAAACAAGTTGAAAAAAATCTTTACTATATTGTAAATAGATTGAAACCAAAAAGTATTTTATTATATTTACCTATTGGTTTTGAACCTAATATTACTACTTTTATAACAAATATGAGAAAAAAATATTCTATTTTTGTTCCATTTATGGAAGGTGTCAGTTTTAAAATTGTAAAATATAGATTGCCTTTATTTGAGAAAAAATTTTCTATAAAAGAACCAAATAACTCTTTTTTGAAAAACAATAGAGTTGATATGGCTATAGTTCCAGTCTTGGGAGTTGGCAAGAACTATAAAAGAATTGGTTTTGGAAAAGGCATGTATGATAGATTTTTTGAAAGTCTTGATTATAAACCAATAATAATTTTTGTTCAGATTGATAAATGTTTTAATAAAAATGCTGATACTAGCGACTTTGATATACAATCTGATTTTTATATAACTCCTAAAAAAATTTATATTACAAGGGGAAAGAGATATGTTAGTAGAAATGTCTATTACCGCAGCAAGTTTACTGATAGGAGGGATTGCTGGAGCGATTGTAGAAAAAAAATTAGAGGTTTCAAAATTTGAACTTCATGAAGCTGAAGCAAGAGCAAAGGCTAATGCTATTGAACATGAAGCTGAGCTGATTCTTAGAAATGCAACTTTAAAAGCAAAAGATTTAGAGCTTGAAATAAAAAATAAGTTTGAGGAAGATGCAAAAGAACTCAAAAAAGAATATGCACAAAAAATGACCGCTTTAGAAAAAAAAGATGAAGCTTTGAATGATCTTTTTAAAGATGAATTAAAAAATATTACAAAAGAGAAAGATGAATTAAAAATTTTAAATAAAGAGATAGAAAGAAAATCTCTTGAAGTTGAAGAACTTAAAGAAGAATATAAAAATAAGACAAAAGAGGCATTAAAAGTTCTTGAGCAATCAGCTGGTTTAACTGAAAATGAAGCAAAAGAGATTGTTCTTAAAAAAGTGGAAGAAAATTCAAGAGATGATATAGCACATATTGTTAGAAAATATGAAGAACAGGCTAAGCAAGAAGCTAAAAAGAAAGCCAATTTTATAATAGCTCAGGCAACTACAAGATATGCAGGCGATTATGCAGCCGAGAGACTTATAAATGTTGTTAATATTCCAAATGATGATTTGAAGGGTAGAATTATAGGAAAAGAGGGAAGAAACATAAAAACTCTTGAATTATTGCTTGGAGTAGATGTTATAATAGATGACACTCCTGGAGCGATTATTCTTAGTAGCTTTAATCTTTATAGAAGAGCGATTGCAACTAAAGTTATAGAGCTTCTTGTGGAAGATGGAAGAATACAACCAGCAAGAATAGAAGATACTTATGAAAAAATTAAAGCTGAATTTGATCAAGAGCTTATAGAAGAGGGTCAAAATATTATAATGGAGATGGGTCTTAGAAAAATGCATCCAGAGATAATAAAACTTATAGGAAGATTGAAATTTCGTGCAAGTTATGGACAAAATGCATTAGGTCATTCTTTAGAAGTAGCTCATTTGGCTGGTATAATTGCTGCTGAGCTTGGTGGAAATGAACAACTTGCTAAAAGAGCAGGACTTTTACATGATATTGGTAAAGCTTTGACTCATGATTATGCTGGAAGCCATGTTGATTTAGGCGGAGAATTATGTAAAAGATACAAAGAACATCCTGTTGTTATAAATGCTATTTATGCTCACCACGGTCAAGAAGAGCCAAAAAGTGTAGAAGCAGCCGCAGTCTGTGCAGCTGATACTTTAAGTGCGGCAAGACCGGGAGCAAGACGAGAAGTTCTTGAAGCATTTTTGAAAAGAGTTCAAGAGATAGAAGAGATAGCAACTTCTAAAAATGGTATTAGACAAGCTTATGCTATAAATGCTGGAAGAGAAGTTCGAGTTATAGCAAATGCAAAACTTGTAAATGATGATGAAGCAGTTTTATTATCCAAAGAGATAGCAAAAGAAATTGAAGAAAAAGTTCAATATCCTGGTGAAATTAAAGTAAATGTCATAAGAGAATCAAGAGCAGTAGGTTATGCAAGATAAGCTACTGCTTCGTATTAGTTGATCAAACAGAGTGCTTATTGCTTTGTAAGCACTCGAGTGTTTATATTTATCTTTTTGAAATAATTTGTAATCATATCTTTTTCAAATTCATCATTATTTTTATATTCACGACCCAAACATTCTTTCCATAAAGAGTGAGGTTCCATGCAAAGATAAAAAAATACTTTTTCATGCCATTTGCTAAAAAAATCATAAGATGTTTTGAACATTTCAATTTTTGTTTTGATAGGATAAGATAATTTGCCTTCAATATCAACCAAAGGTATTTGATAAATTTTAGTTTTAAAATTTCTTGCTCTCATTTGTTTTAAAACTGGTTTAATATATGTTAGTGTTCCGAAAGAGATCATGGCAACCTCATCAGAAATAAATTCTTTTTGAAGTCTCAGATAAATTTCTTTATAATCTTCTAAATAATTTTTATATTGAACAATTGGATGAAAATGAAATCCGACTTTAACACCTTTATCGGCAACTTTTCTTGCAGCATTAATTCTTTTATCCAAACTTGCTGTTAAATGTTCTTCATTTTTTATTATAATAGGAGGATTGAGAGACCAAGTGACTATAATATTTTTAGGAACATCGTTTTCAAGCAAGTATTTAATATTATCTGATTTTGTTTTGAATTCTAATATAACATTTTTGTTTTCTTTTGCAAAATCAAATAAAGCTTTCAAAGTTCCTTCTTTGTTACCCCACATAAGCGAATCCGAGCTTTGTCCTGTTCCTATATGATATTTTTTATTTGGATCAAGTTTAATCTCTTTTAATTTTTTGGCAAAGTTTTTATTGAAAACAACTTGATTTTGATTGTAAAATGATTGAATAGAACAATACGAACAATCAAAACCACAACTTTCTACTGCATCTAAAGTAAAAAGATTACAACATCTTGTTCTCTCACTAGCGACTGGACATCGTCCAAGACCCAATGAATTTTTATCTACAATTTTTGTTTTGACTCCTTTTGGATGATACTCTTTTTTTGATGAGAAATGATTATAATCATTTGGCTCTTCTTTTAAGAATTCATAATTTTTATATAGAGAATTCAAAATATATTTTTTTTTCTGCTTTTGATCTATTATCTCTTTGGTTGAAAAATCAATAAAATTTAAAATTGAGCCTTCATCCCAAATCACAATATCATTGGCAATCATAATAATATTTCTTATTTCTTGAAAACTAAGTCGTAAATCCAAACTAAAATTTTTGATAAAATTTTGCTCTTTTTCGGACAATTTTGTCCAATAAGTATTTTTTATAGCACTGTTAAATTTTTCTAATTGTTTTTGCAAAAATAACCTTTTTTGTTGGAATTTTACTTAAAATCTCTTTTTATCTATCTTAAATAGTTGAGGTTCTATTGTGATGTCAGTTATAACGATTCCTTCTTTTTTATTTAATATCTCTTCTATTGTATTTGCTATACAATTAGGAGAAATATAACTAAGAGGATCAGGAGTTGGAGAGAAATTTAATGAATCGAAAAAAGAGGTTTTTGTAATATCTGGATTGATACTAACCACTTTTGCACCACTTTTTCTAATTTCACTAAACAATGATGAGCTAAAATGCTTTAATCCTGCTTTAGTAGCACCATAAACGGCACCAAAAGGAGCTTGTTTTATGCCTGAAATAGAGCATATATTAAAAATATAACCTTTATTTTTTTTGATGCTTCTTAAAAAAATTTTACTCAACAATAAAGGTGCGGTAAGATTTACAAACACCATATCTTCGATATCTTTTAAGCTTATTTCTTCATGAGGGGCAAATTTGCCAAAACCGGCATTATTTATTAAAAGTGAAATATTTTCTTTTTTATAATTTTCTAAAAAGAAATGAATCTCTTTTTTATTACTTAAATCGCAATGAATAGGTATAAAGTTGCTATTATTTATAGTGCATTTATCGAAATCTCGTCCAATTCCTAAAACTGTGTATCCAAGTGTAAGTAATTTTTTTGATATTTCTTCTCCGATACCACTACTTGCTCCGCTAACTAATGCTTTTTTTTCTTTTTTCATAAGATTATTTCATTTATTTTGTTTTTTATTATTTTGTATATAAAATCATGAGATATATGTGAAATTTCCAAATGATCTGAAATAATTTTATATATTTTTATATTTTTTCTTTCTGTAAAATTTAAAGATGCTTTATAAAATCCAAAAGATTCCATATCTATTAAAATATTTTTCTTTAATCCTTTAATATTTTGTATGATTTTATCATAACAATAAAGTGTTTCTCCTGTTTTTCCAATTATGTATTTTTTATTGCTAGTATGATTTACAATAGCTTTTATAGACTGAAAAGAGCCTATTGCTTTATTTAAGTTGTTTGTTCCGCAAATTCCTACATTAATAATCTTTTTGATTTTTATATCTTTTGCGATATATGTTGTGGCTATTGCAGAATTTATCTTTCCCATGCCACTTACGATGAGTAATATGTTTTCATTTTTATATACAATAAATGGTTTTTTGCTGACTTCTTGAAGGTTAAAATATTCTATAAAGGCTTTAGCTTCACTAAAAATTGCAGTTACTATAATAATCATAAATGTATTTTAGCAAAATTTTGATAAAATTAAAATCTTTTAACTACAAAGGAAAAAATTGCATTATACTTTTAAAAAAATTTTAAAGGAAGTTTTAAATTATAAAAAAAAGTTTATTATAGCTAATATTATAGCTATAATAGCGGTTATCGTAAGCACTCCAGCTCCTTTATTGATGCCTCTTTTAGTAGATGAGGTATTATTGAAAAAACCAGGATTTTTAACTGAAAATATAGATAAAATTCTAGGAGTTCAAGAAGCTTACGGGTATATTCTCATTGTGCTTATTTTAACTCTTTTTTTGAGGAGTTTGTTTTTTGTATTAACTGTTTTACATGATTATATATTTTCTGTTATATCTAAAAATATTACTTATAAAATTAGAAAAGATATGCTTTCTCAAATTTCTAAAATATCTTTGAACGAATACGAAAGTTTTGGCAGTGGTAAAATATCCTCTTTGTTTTTGATAGATGTGGCTACTGTTGAAACTTTTTTGGGCATGAGTATAAGCAAACTGATTGTTTCTATTTTGACAATTATAGGAGTAGCCATAGTGCTTTTGCTTATCAACTGGAAATTGGCTCTTTTTATACTTATAGTCAATCCTTTCGTAGTTATTTTAAGTAAAAAGTTTGCCAGAAAAGTTAGTTTTTATAAAAAAAATGAAAATAAAGCTTATGAAAGTTTTACTGAAGCTTTAGGTGAGACTTTGGATCTTTTTTGGCAAATTCGTGCATCAAATCAAGAAAATAATTTTATAAAAAAACTTTTTGTAGAAAGTGAAAATATTAAAAAAACAGGTATTGCTTTTTCATATAAAAGTGATGCGGCTTTAAGGTTTTCTTTTTTGCTTTTTTTGAGTGGCTTTGAAATTTTTAGAGCAGGAGCCATTTTTACAGTAGCTTATGGACATTTGAGTATTGGTATGATGCTCGCAACTTTTAGTTATTTATGGGTTATGATGGGTCCTGTTCAAGAGATACTAAATATTCAATATTCATACCATAATGCAAAAAAAGCACTTGAGAGGATTAATAAAATTTTTGAGATGCAAAAAGAGCCTTTATTTGAGCATATAAAAAATCCTTTTAAAGATACAAATACAAATATGATTACTTTGAAAAATTTATCATTTTCATACAATAACAAAACAGAAGTTTTAAAAAATATAAATATGAAGATTTTTAAAGGTAAAAAAGTAGCCATAGTTGGTGCTAGTGGAAGTGGAAAAACTACTTTGGCTCAAATAATAGTTGGTTTTTATCATGCAAAACAAGGAGATCTTTTTGTAGATGATATAAATGTAAAAAATATAGGACTCGATGTCCTAAGAGAGCATATTTATCTTGTTTTACAAAATCCGCTTTTGTTTAATGAAACTATAAAATTCAATCTTACCATGGGAAAAGAGATAAGCGAAGATGAGATTTTCAAAGCATTAAAAACTGCACAGCTTGAAGAGATTATAAAAAATTTAAAAAATGGAATAAATACTGAAGTAGGAAAAAACGGAATAAAACTTTCAGGCGGACAAAGACAAAGAATAAGTATAGCCAGAATGATACTTGCAAAACCAAATATTGTTATCTTTGATGAATCAACAAGTGCTTTAGATATTCAAACAGAAGAAAATCTTTTTGAAGCACTTAAAGATACTTTAAAAGAAAAAACCACTATAATAATAGCTCACAGATTAAGCACTATTAAACAAGCTGATTTTGTTTATATGCTTGAAAATGGAAAAATAGTAGAAGAGGGCACATTTGAAAATTTAATTGAAAAAGAGGGAATATTTTTGAAACATATAAAAACAAAAGGAGAATTAAATAAATGAAAAAAATATTTTGCATATTGCTTATTTTTGTCGGAATAAACTTGTTAGCTGGAGAAACACAGACAAAAATCGTATTGCAATCAGCTCAAATTTTGAGAAATATTATGCAAATACCTGAGAAGTCTATACCTATAAAATTACTTCGCAATGCCAAAGCTTTAGCCATTATCCCTCATGTTATTAAAGTTGGTTTTGTTGTTGGAGGTAGGTTTGGTAAAGGTGTTTTAATGGTAAGGCAAAAAAATGGTTACTGGAGTTCCCCCTGTTTCATAAATTTAACTGGAGGAAGTATAGGTTGGCAAATAGGAGCTCAAGCTACTGATATTATTTTGGTATTTAAAACAAGAAGAGGAGTAGATGGAATAGTTAGCGGAAAATTTACTCTTGGAGCCAATGTAGCCGTTGCCGCAGGACCTGTAGGTAGAAATGCATCTGCCTCAACTGATGCTATGTTAAATGCTGAAATATATTCATATTCAAGATCAAAAGGTCTTTTTGCTGGTGCTTGTATAGATGGTTCGGCAATATCTGTAAATGATGAATATAATGAATTGTATTATCATAAAAAAGTTTTTCCGACTGATATTTTTAGTGGTTATAATATAATTATGCCCCAAAGTGCAAAAATACTTGATGATATGATTTTAAGATATACAAAATAAAGGGTAAAATTTGGAGAATATTTTTCATTCGCTTTCTACATATGGATATATTGTGCTTTTTTTCTATTCCTTTGGGGGTGGTTTTTTTGCTCTTGTTGGAGCTGGTATTTTATCATATGCCGGTAAAATGGATATAACAACTTCTATCATGGTGGCTTTTACTGCTAATTTTATAGGAGATACTGCTTTGTTTTATTTGGCACGATATAATAAATCAGTTATTTTGCCTTATATAAAAAAACATAAAAGAAAATTGGCTCTAAGCACAATCATGATGAGAAAATATGGGGACAAAATCATATTTTTTCAAAAATTTATTTATGGAATAAAAACTTTAGTTCCTGTTGCAATAGGTTTAACAAAATATGATTTTAAAAAATTTACTATCTACAATCTCATTTCAGCATTTATTTGGGCTTTAATATTTGGTCTTGGAAGTTTTTATAGCGGTAAATATCTTCTTTTAACAGTGCTTTTTATAAAAAATAATATTTGGCTTATGCCTATTATTCTCTTAATCCTTCTTTATTTATTATGGTATTATATGGAAAAAGCAACAAAGAAAAAATAATCAATCTCTATTCTCTTTTAAGAATAGAGATTGTAATTTAAAGATTTTTTAAACTGTTTCTTTTATTTCGATAGATTGTATTTTATCCCATTGTTTTAGTGTATCTAAAATCTCAAAACTTTTCTTATCATTTTGAGGAATTTCTCCAAATACGGTATGCATACCATTTAAATGAGGTTGTGCTTCAAAACAGATAAAAAATTGACTTCCACCTGTATCTCTTCCTGCATGTGCCATAGAAATAGAACCTTTTTGATGTTTGTGCACATTCTTATCACATTCACAAGCTATGCTCCAGCCCGGACCTCCTGTGCCTGTTCCATTTGGACATCCGCCTTGTGCCACAAAGCCTGGTATGACTCTGTGAAAGTTTAAATTATTATAAAAACCGTCATTTGCTAAAGTTGCAAAATTTGCTACAGTATTTGGAGTTTCTTCAGGAAATAATTTAATAGTTATATCTCCTTTTTCGGTGTGGATTATAGCATATTGAAATTTATTTAACTCATCTTGTGGGTAATCATATTTTTTAAGCGACATATATTTTCCTTAATATTTTATTTTTGCAAGATACAAACCGTTTGGTTTTGCTAACTCGCATGAAAACAGTTTCTTTTTTTCGAGTTGTAATTTTAGCTCATTCTCGCTTAATTTTCCATTTGAAATTTGAATCAAAAAGGCAACCATTATTCTTATTTGTGATCTTAGATAACCATTTGCTTCAAAATAAAATATATAAAATTGTTTATATTTATAAAAATTTGTTTTATAAATTGTTCTTATAAAATTTTTAGTATCGCTACCATTTTTTTTGAAATATTCAAAATCATGAGTGCCTTCAAAAATTTTTATAGCTTTTTTTATTAGAATTGGATTGATTTCTTTTACATAAGTTACATAAGGTGTTAAAAAAACAGATGGAGTATCTTTTGATATTATGTATCTGTAAATTCTTCTTTTAGCATCAAATCTAGAGTGAAAAGTATCAGATACTTTTTCTATTTTTTTTATATAAATATGTGGCAGAAGAGACCTATTTAGAGATGTTTTCAATTTATCTAAATCTTTCCAAAAAGATGGGATATTCAAATTTAATACTTGATTTAAAGCATGAACTCCTTTATCTGTTCTTCCACTTGCTATAAATTTTTCATTGATATTGAGAGATTTAAATGCTTTTTCTAATTTGTTTGATACTGTTTTTGTTGTTTCTTTTTGTATTTGAAAGCCCTTAAAAACACTTCCATCATAGCTCAAAGTGATTTTTACCTGCAAATTAATACCTTTTTAAAATTTTATTTTTAAAAAAAATAAAAGATACGATAAAAAATAATATTGGTATAGCAATCAAACTCAATATTGGATTTGAAGATGTAAAAGAGTATATTGAAATATAATATAATAAAATTGTTGTAAAAATATATGGATAGGCTTTATTTGATTCGTATCTTGGATTGAAGATACCTATGCTGATTGATAATAAAAATGTCAATATTGGAAAAATTGAAATCAATATAAGAATTACAAAATTTTTAGCTCTTTTTTTATCTACCAAAGCTTTTTTCCAATATGATATGACTCCTTTAGAGCCTAATACTTGAGTATTTTGAGTATTAAATATGTCAAGATTTTTGTATTTAGTTTGTTTAATATTTTTTTTATTAATAGTAAAAATTTTTCCATTTTTTAATGAAAGTTCTAAAGTTCCTTTATTGTTTAAAATATTTGCTTTATTGGCTAAAATAAAATTTTCTTGTTTTTTCTTCTTTTGATACATGATTACATTTTCAAAACTATTTTTTTTATCAGATTTATTTATAAAAATAAACCAATTTTCAAATTTTTGACCAAATTTCATACTGCTTATATTTAATTTTGCTTGAGCTTTTTTTATGTCTATAAAATTATGATAAAGTTCTTTTGATATAGGAATTAAAAAAATTGCATCAACAAGCAAAAAGATTGTTATTCCAAGTGATAATATAGAAAATATTTTAGTTAATTTTTTAGGAGAATATCCAAACGAAAAGATGATACTTATCTCGTTATTTTTAGACATTTTGCTCAAAGATATTGCGATAGAAATAAAAAATACTACTGGTAATGTGTATAACAAAAGTCTAGGAAGCATATAAATATATAATTCTCCCAATTCTATAAAGGTTATTTTTATGATCGAAGTTATTTTGGCTATTCTTATAAAATATATAATCGAAACCATAAAAAAAAGTGAAAAAAAGATAGGATTAAAAGTTTCAATAAAATTTTTTAATATATGTTTTGTTATTTTATTCATAAATCCAACTTATTAATTGTTTAAATTGAGTGCTAAAAATATATACAATATATAAAGATAATGTTAAAAATGGTATAAAAGGAATTTGAATATCTTTTTTTTCTATAAATAAAAAAACAGGTAATGCTAAAACAGCAGAAAAAAATATGGCAAAAAATCCTAATTTTATCCCAAGTATTGCTCCAATAATGGCAGCAATTATAATATCAGCTTCACCTAATGCTTCTTTTTTTGCAAAATATGAAACATAAAATCTAAGAAGTGTAAAACCACCTGCAAAAAGTAGTGTATTATTAAGAGAAAGCAAAATATTTCCTGAAAACACAGAAAGTGTTAATGCTGTGAGACTTAAACTATCAGGCACCTCTTTATATCTAAAATCAATAATAGACAAAGCAAGTAATAAATCAAAAATTACACCTAGCAATATTCCCTCATATAGCGAAGAAGTTTTTATATAAGTTGAAATAAAAATAAAAGAGCTTGCCACTTCAATCAATGGATATTGTGTGGAAATTTTTTCTTTGCAATAAAAGCATTTTCCTCCTAAAAAAAGATATGAAAAAAGAGGAATATTATGCCACCATTTAAGCGGTTTTTTGCAATTTTGACAATGAGAAGATGGAAAAACAATGCTTTCTCCTTTTGGAATTCTATATATCAAAACATTTAAAAAAGATCCAAATACCAAACCTAAAATCCCAAATAATATAATATATGCATACATTAAACAGCTCCAAATTTTCTATGAATTACTTTGAACTTTTTTATCATTTTGTCAAATTCTATGTTCGTAAAATCAGGCCATAAAGTATTTGTAAAAAAAAGTTCGCTATAAGCAGATTGCCAAAGCAGGAAATTTGACAATCTTTTTTCTCCTCCAGTCCTAATGAGCATATCAACAGGTGGTATATTTTTTGTATCTAAATAATTTTCTATTGTTTCTTGTGTTATCTCATTTTTATGCTCTTTTTTTAAGATTTTATTTACCGCTCTTGTTAATTCATCTTTTGAACCATAATTTATAGCCAAAGTTTGAGTTAAACCTGTGCAATGAGCAGTTTTTTCTATAGTTTGAGTTATTCTCTTTTGTAGCGAATGATTAAATTTGCTAATATCTCCAATAATATTAAATTTGACATTATGTTTTAAATAAGTTTCAAGCTCTTTTTTTAGATATTCATCTAATAATTTGGTTAAAAAATTAATTTCTATCTTTGGTCTTTTCCAATTTTCTGTGCTAAAAGCATAAAGTGTTAAATATGATAGTCCAATATCAGATGAGTGTATTGTAATATTTCTAACTGTTTCAGCCCCATTTTTATGTCCAAAAATTCGTTTTTTATTTCTAAGATTTGCCCATCTACCATTTCCGTCCATTATAATAGCTATATGTTTTAATTGATTCAATATTTGCCTTTTATTTCCATTATTTTATCCAAATATTTTACTGTTTTTTTATTTAAAATTTTATCATGAAAAAGATTCTAACTCTTTTGCAAAATTTAAAATTTTAATTGATACATTTAATTTACTGTCTTTTTTGATTTTATTGATTTTATCTTTTGTTATAAAATCTATTTCATTTTCATCAGATCCAAAGTTTGTATTTTTACCTATAATGTTTAAGCATACTCCATTTAGATTTTTATTTTCAAGCATATTTTTAGCACTTTGGAGAGCATTTTTTTCATCAGTTTCTGCTTTAAACCCGATGGTGTAAATACCATTTTTGTCAATCTCTTTTAAAATATCTATATTTTGCATAAGTTCTAATGAAAATGTTTTACCTATGATTTCTTTTTTCAATTTGCCTTGAGTTGCATTTTTAGGAATAAAATCGCTAACTGCTGCTACCATAAAAAGATATGGTTTTTTCTTTATTAATTTTGGAGCTTCTTTGTTATAAATATTTGGTTTGCTCATAATTCCTTTTTTTGCAACTTCTATGGCATTTTCTGTTGTTTTTTGTAATTTTTTAGAATCAGAAGCTATAATATTGTAAATATTTTTGGGGAAATTTTCAACCTCTTTTGTGCTTATAAAACAAACATCACTTCCTTTTAAATATAAAGCCAATGCGAGAGAATAAGCCATTTTTCCACTTGAAAAATTTGAAATGTATCTTATATCGTCAATTTTTTCTATAGTTCCTCCACCTGTTATGACTATTCTTCTGTTTATCCAAAAATCTTCTTTTAAAAGCTCCCTTGAGCTTTGATAAAATATTTCCAAAGGATTGGCCAATGCTCCAACTCCTTCATCCTTACAAGCAAGAACTTTTTTTTCAGGATTTATAACAATATGTCCAAAAACTTTTAACTTTTTTAAACTAGCTTGAGTGTTTGGATTTAAATACATTTTTGTGTTTGCTGATGGAGCTATGATGATTGTTTTATTATAAGCCAAAATAGTTTCAAGTAAAAGATTGTCGGCAATTCCTGCACTTATTTTATTGATAGTATTAGCAGATGCTGGAGCTATTAAAAGTATATCTGCCCATTTTGCCAAGCCTATATGATTGTTATCATTTTGCCAATTTTGTGTATCTTTATGTAAAACAATATTTTGACTTATTGCTTCAAAAGTTATAGGAGATATAAATTCTTTTGCACTTTCGCTCATGATAACTCTGACTTTTGCTCCAGCTTTTATAAAAAGTCTTATTATTTCTAAACTTTTATATATTGAGATACTGCCAGTAACTCCTACTACAATTTTTTTATTTTTTAAAAGATTATTCATTTTTTATTTCCAAAAAATTTATAAAAAAAGTTTTTTACTATTTTTAAAGGAGTTCTGTTGATAGCCAAAGAGCCTTTTTTAATATTTTTAGTGACAGTTGTTCCTGCGGCTATCATAACATCATCTTCTATGGTTACTGGTGCTACTATTTGAGAATCACTTCCTATAAAAACATTTTTTCCTATTATTGTTTGATATTTTTTCTTTCCGTCATAATTACAAGTGATAGTTCCTGCGCCAATATTACTTCCTTCATCTATAAAACTATCTCCCAAATAACTTAAATGTCCCGCTTTTACTCCATTTAATTTACTTTTTTTGACTTCCACAAAGTTTCCTATATGAGTATTTTTTATATAAGATTTTGGTCTTATTCTTGCTAACGGTCCTATTGAACTGTTTTCTATGATACTTTCTTCTATGATACTATTTGATTTAATATGAGAATTAATTATTTTTGAATTTTTGTATATACTTACTCCGTTTTCTATTATACATTCACCCTCAAATGAAACTTCATTTTCTATATAAACACTATCGGGTAATCTTATGGTAATGCCATTATTTAAAAGTTCTTTTTTTATTCTTGTTTGCATAATCTTTTCTGCTTCGCTTAAATCATATTTGGAATTTACACCTTTAAAGTTTTCCTCATTCACTTCCAAAGGAATTATATTTTTACTATCTTTTTTTGCCAATTCTATAATATCTGTCAAATAATATTCTTTGGATAAGTTATTATTGTCAATCATTGGTATATATTTTTTTAATAATTCTTGTTTGATTAAATATACTCCAGCATTAACATTTTTTATTGAAAATTCATCTTTAGTTACATCTTTTTCTTCTACTATTTTTTCGACTTTATTATTTTTTATGACAACTCTGCCATATCCTTTTGGATTATTCAATTTTATAACACTCATTACAATATCATTATCTAATGAAATAAATTTTTCCAACTCTTTTGCTTGAATTAGAGGCATATCTCCATTTAGTATAAGAATTTTTTCTTTATCAAATATTATATCTTTCAATGCTCCTGCGGTTCCTGGAAAATTTTTAACATCTTGAATAATATAAGTTATATCATCAAAATATTTTGAAATTTCATTTTTTATTAAGTTTGCTTCATGATATAAAACAATTTTTATATCATTAGTTATTTTTTTAGCTTCTTTTATGGAATAATAAATCATTGGAAAACCACTTATTTCATGTAATATTTTTGGTTTTTTGGATTTCATTCTAGTGCCAAAACCTGCAGCCAATATAATTATTTCTATTTTATTATTATTCATTTTTTATCCTGCATTATTCTTTTTTCGACCTTATTTTAGCAAAAATTTTATTAAAACTTTATCTATATGCAAAAAATGACGATTATAATTAATAATTTAATTAAGTTTTAACACAAATATTATTACAATAAGAAAATATAATCCTATTTGAAAGGTAAAAATATATGGATTTAGGGACCGTTATTGGCTTAGTTGTAACATTAGGGCTTCTATTTGGTGCTATGGCTATGGGTGTTGGTTTGGGGCCATATATAGATATTCCTTCTGTTCTTATTGTTTTTGGTGGAACAGCTGGTGTTATGATGGTCGGTTTTAAGATGGAACAAATAAAAATTGTTGGTAAAGTGTTTGGGAAAGCTTTTAAACCACAACTTTATAACAATCAAGAATTAGTTCAAAAAATGGTAACTTATTCTACAAAAGCAAGAAAGGATGGAATACTTGCTCTTGAATCAGATGCAAATAATGAAGAAAATGAATTTTTAAAAAAAGGTCTTTCTATGGCCGTTGATGGAAATGAACCTGATACTATTAGAGATTTGCTTGAGATTGATTTAGAACAAACTAGCGAAAGACATAAGGGAAATGCAGCATTTTTTGAACAAATTGGTGGATATTCTGGTGCTATGGGTATGATAGGAACTCTTATCGGTCTTGTTGCCATGCTTTTAAATATGAGTGATGCTTCGGCTATTGGACCTGCTATGGCGGTTGCTTTGCTTACTACTCTATATGGTGCTATGGTTGGAAATATTTTTGGAGCTCCAATTGCTAATATATTAGCAATCAGGGATAAAGATGAAACTTTATTTAAAACTTTAATTATTGAGGGTATAATGTCTATACAAGCAGGAGATAATCCAAGAAATCTCGAAACAAAACTCTTAGCATTTTTGCCTCCTAAAGATAGAGTTAGTCAATTTGACAAATAAAAGGTGAGATAATGGGAAAAAAATGTCCTGAAGTAGAATGTCCAAGATGTTTGCCAGAATGGCTTGCTGCTTTTGGAGATTTAATGTCTCTTTTATTAACATTTTTCGTTTTGCTTTTATCAATGTCCAGCATGAATGCAAAAAAAGTTCAAGAAGCTATTGGTTCATTAGCTGGAGCATTAGGAGTTTTAGAAGGTGGAACACAAATGCAAATGAGTAGAGAAAAAAGCACTTTATCAGGTCCTCAGCAAATGAAAATACTTAAATCAAAAAATATACAATCTTCGACTATGCAACAAATTCAGAACACAATTAATGAAATCAATGAAATGTTAAAAACAGAAGGTAGTCCAGATATTGTTTTAAAAGAAGCCGAAAAAGGATTTTTATTGAGACTTCCTTCAGCTTTACTTTTTTCGCCGGGAAGTGCAAAAATTACCAATGCTGATGCAATTTTATTTTTAAAAAGAATAGCTCTTATTATTCAAAAATTACCGAGAAATATTACTATTGATGCTATAGGTTATACAGACAATACACCCCCTCCTATAAATAGTCCATATAAAGATAATTGGGAGTTATCAACGGCTAGAGCAGTTTCTACTATTAAAGAACTTATAAAAGATGGAGTTAATCCCGGACGATTGATGGCTTCAGGAAAAGCTTCTTTTAATCCTATTGCATCTAATGCTACGAGTGAAGGAAGAAGTAAAAATAGGCGAGTAGAATTGTATTTCTTTTCTTCAGGCAGCGAAAATGCAACAGAAGCTCAAAAAAGTATTTTAGACATAAGAAAAAAAACTAAATGAAAAAGCTTATAATTTTATTATTAGCGGTATCTGTTTTTGGTGCTAGCACAATTCATATTCCAACTGTAAATTTATCTTTGTCTGCACCTAGTTCTCCAGAACAATTAGTTGATAGTTTAAATGTTTT
The DNA here is from genome assembly GCA_027044945.1 of Campylobacterales bacterium. Lineage (GTDB taxonomy): Bacteria > Campylobacterota > Campylobacteria > Campylobacterales > JALSKU01 > JALSKU01. Next base: position 1,976 of record JALUBK010000018.1, on the reverse strand, counting down.
AGTTGTTCTTACTATTCTTGTTTTGGCTCCTGGTATTATTATGTCTATGACAAGCTTTATAAGATTGGTAGTTGTTTTTTCTTTTTTAAGACAAGCTTTAGGTACTCAGCAAATGCCACCATCTCAACTTATGGTGTCGTTAGCCATGATACTTACATTTTTTATTATGCAACCAGTCGGAGAAAAAGCTTATAATACAGGAATAAAACCTTATATTCAAAAAAAAATAGGATACAAAGAAGCTTTTAATAGAAGTGTAAAACCTTTTAAAGCATTTATGATAAGAAATACAAGAGAAAAAGATTTGGCACTTTTTTTTAGAATAAGAAAACTTAAAAATCCAAAAAATATAAATGATGTTCCTTTGATGGTTGCAATCCCAGCTTTTATGATAAGTGAGCTTAAAACTGCTTTTGAGATAGGATTTTTGATTTATCTTCCTTTTCTGATCATAGATATGGTTGTTAGTTCTGTGTTGATGAGTATGGGTATGATGATGTTACCTCCAGTAATGATATCTTTGCCTTTTAAATTACTTCTTTTTATATTAGTGGATGGTTGGAATTTGTTAATTGGAAATTTGGTATCTAGTTTTAAATGATTTGTAAATATTTTGGAAAATGCGGAAGTTGCACTTTATATAAAATTTCTTATGATGAACAAATTTCTCAAAAATTAAAAAATATAAAAGAAGAATTCTCAAATTTTTATAATAAAAATATAAAAGTTTTTACATCACAAGATGGATATTTTAGAAATAGGGCAGAATTTCGCATATGGCATGATAATGACGAAATAAATTATGCAATGAATGGCTTTAATAAAAAAGAGATAGTATTGATAGATGAGTGTCAAATAGTCCAAAAAAGTATTTATAACATAATGTCAAAACTTATAGATTATATTTCAAAAAACAAATTTCTAAAAGAAAAACTTTTCAGTATTGAATTTTTAAGTGGAGAAAAGCTTTTGATTACTTTGATATATCATAAAAATATAGATAATGTTTGGGTAGAAGAGGCTAAAAATCTTGAAGAAAATTTAAAAGTGCATGTTATAGGTAGAAGTCGTGGTATTAAAATATTTCCTACTCATGATTTTATTTATCAAAAATTAAACATTTTGAACAAAAAATATTATTATAAAGTTTATGAAAACTCATTTTTACAACCGAATACAAAAGTAAATGAAAAAATGATAACTTGGGTTAAAGAAAATACGATAGATTTTAAAGGTGATTTATTAGAGCTTTATTGTGGACATGGTAATTTTACAATTCCTCTAAGTGAAAATTTTGACAAAGTTTTAGCAACAGAAGTTTCGAAAAGTTCTATAAAATCAGCACAAGAAAATGTTAAATTAAATAATACAAAAAACATATCCTTTGTAAGACTTTCAAGTGAAGAATTGACTCAAGCTCTTAATAATGAAAGAGAATTTAAAAGATTGAAAGATATAAAATTGAAAGAGTTTAACTTTAGCACTGTTTTTGTGGATCCTCCAAGAGCAGGTATAGATAAAAAAACTTTAAATTTGATTAAAAACTTTAAGCATATTATTTATATTTCATGTAATCCCACAACTTTAAAAAGAGATATAAAAATTCTTTGCAAAACTCACAAAGTAGATGATTTTGCACTTTTCGATCAATTTGCTTACACTGATCATTTGGAATGCGGAGTGATATTGAAACATAAAATTTAATCTTTATTATGTATTTTGGTTAAATTTTAAACAAGGATTTGTTTATGTTGAAAAGATTTTTTGAAAACAAAACAAAAGAGGTTATATTTTTTCGTTACTTATAATTATAGCAATTATTATTCTATTATTTTTAGGATATAACTACTTTATTCACTCTCTATATATACAAAGATGAACGATTTAAAGTGGATTATTGCTCCTTATTTGAATATTTCTTTATTTACTGATATATAGATCATCAAAAATTATCTTTATAGAAGTGCTATTACAAT
>JALUBK010000017.1 GCA_027044945.1 Campylobacterales bacterium | reverse complement strand
GCTGGAAGAGATAGCAGCATTTCTACTAAGTAACAGTGGCATCAGTCAAAATATAAATAAATTGAAAAATAATTTTCATATATCGTATGATATGGCAAGTGCATATCTTGAGTATCTTATTAAAGCTTATATGATATTTGAAGTTAATAAATTTGACTATTCACTTAAAAAACAAAATGCTAATGATAAAAAATATTATAGTATAGATTTGGGCTTATCAAACATCATGCGAGTTCCAAATCTTCAAAACAGAGGAAGTGATTTGGAGACTATCGTTTATTTGGAACTAAAAAGAAGAGGATATAAAGTTTATTATTACAAAACTTCAAATAATTTAGAATGTGATTTTTTGCTTGAAGATAAAAATAGACTAAAAACATTGATTCAAGTGACAACTTCTTTAAAAGATGAAAAAACTAAAAATAGAGAATTTCGTTCATTTTCAAGAACCATAAGCGAGTTGCAACTAAAAAATGTCGAATGTAAACTGATCTGTGAAGACAACTCAAATAGTGAAATATACGATAATATAGAAATACAAATAATAAATATCAAGGAATGGCTATTGTGATATTGTCCTAATGGCTTATTGAGTCATCATAAGGATCTAAATGTATCGTGATATCCCAGTTGCTTTCTTTGTCTAATTCTTTTATTTTATCTTCTATTGCATCTGAAATTGCATGTGCTCTAAGGAGCGACAAATCCGAAGTCATGACAACATGAACATCAACAAAATTTATTTTTCCACTTCGTCTTGTTTTTAAAAAATGATAATTTGTTACACCATTTTCAGTTAAAATAATATCTTTTATTTTTTCAACTATATCTTTCTCAAGTGCTACATCCAAAAGCATCAAAACGCCTTCTTTAATAATTCCATAAGCAGCATATATAATATATAATGCAATAATTCCACCAAAAATAGAGTCAATGATTTGAATGCCTGTAATTTTTATCAATATTAAAGCTAATAAAATTACAATATTACTATAAATATCAGTTTTATAATGCAAAGCATCGGCACGAATAACGAGATTGTTTGTTTTTTTTGCAACATAGTTTAAGAAAATAACTAATCCAATTGTTAAACAAACAGAAATAATCATAACAATAATAGAGTCGCTTAGCATAGTGGTAGGTTCTTCTTTTAAGGCTTTTTTTATAGCTTCATAAAAAATAAAAATACCAGACATTGCTATAGCTGTCCCCTCCATGGCTGCAGCCAAAGCTTCTATTTTACCTCTTCCATAATTAAAATCATCATCAGCTGGTTTTTCTGATTTTGTTATGGCAAATAAGTTAAACATAGAAACGAGTAAATCCATAATAGAATCGATAGCACTAGCCAATACCGAAACAGAACCACTTAAAATTCCAATACCAAGTTTGGTAATAGTAAGTATGATTGCTGTGCTAATTGAAACAAGGGTTGCTATTTTGTTTAAAGTCAAAAAATATCCTTTAATTTTGTTATTTTATTCATGGTTGAACAATGAATACTACCATGTTCTCGTATTAAAATAGTAGAATCAATGGGTATTATATCAAGATTTTTATAAAACGAACGAAAAAAATAAATAACATATTTATCTTTTTTGTCTTGATAAGTTGGCACCAATAGTGCATTATTGATAAATAAAAAATTTAAATATGTTGCTGGAACTCTTTCGTTATTGTAATATTTAGCTGATGGCATAGGAAGAGGAATAAGATTGAAATTTGTTTGTTTCAACTCCTCTTCCATTAAAGATAATTCTTTATAATGCTCATCTTTTTCATCGTAGCATTTTATATAAGCTATTGTTTTTTTATCTAAAAATCTTGCAAGAGTATCTATGTGAGAATCTGTATCATCTCCTTTTAAATACCCATGATTTAACCAAATAATTTGTTTTAAATTGAAAATATCTTTTAGAAAATTTTCAATTTCCATTTTGTTTTTATTTGGATTTCTGTGTTTTTCGAGCAAGCATTTTGAAGTTGTCAATAAAATACCATCTCCATTTGAATCAATACTTCCACCTTCTAAAACAAAATCAAAAGATTTAATTTTATTTATAAAAATATTTTTTTCATCCAAGATTTTATTTATTTGATTATCCAAAGTTGCATCAAATTTTTCTCCCCACCCATTAAAAATAAAATCATAAGAGATAATTTCGTTATTATATATCATGTCTATTGCTCCATAATCTCTTATCCATGTATCATTTGTTTTAGCTTGAATAAATAAAATATTTTTATTTACAATCTCTTTTAATTCATTTTTTACCAAGTTAATATCATCACAAATTACTAAACATTTTTCATATTTTGATATAGCTTTTATAATCTCTTTATAGCTTTTTTTTATCTCATCAAGACAGCAAATCCAATCACTGTTTTTGTGAGGATATGTAAGCATAACAGATTCCTGTCTTTCCCATTCAGCAGGAAGTCTCTTGTTTTCTATTTTCATTTTATTTTGGTGTTGGATAATTTTCAACTACAAAATCTATATCTTTGATAATGTTTTCTAATTCGTTGGGATTTGATTCTAAATAAGATCTTTCCATGTTTTTTCTTTCTCATTAATTATTATTTTCTTTTATCAATTACTCTGATAGCTATTGCTTCATTTCCCATTAATGTTTGTTTCATTTTTTCTTCCCTTTTTCTTAAAAATTATACTTTTAAAATATTTAAAATCTTGTAAAATTTAATAAATATACTTATAAATAGATATATTTTTTCTTAATTCATCAAAATCAAATTTTTTAAGTCCATCTTCTATCCATTTTTTTATCTCTTTTGGAAAATTATTTTTTAAAGGAGATATGAGAGATTCTTTTGTTTTTGTATCTATACACTTTAACTCATGTAATTTTTCTAAATGATGTAAAATAGTTATTTCATTAAAATTTCTCTTTTTGCAAATTGTTTGAAAATCATCCCCTTTATTTATCAAAGATAGTGTTTCTTGATAAGTTTTTGATATTTTTTCTTTTTCTTGTTGTTTAAAATTTTTACAAACTTGTAAGAAAAAATCACTATATTTTTCCAGTTTGACTTCTCCAACTCCTGGAATTTGTAAAAACTCTTCTTTTGTCGTAGGTAAAAATTTTGAAATTTCCATTAGTGTTTTATCACTAAAAATAATATATGCCGGAACATCTTCTTGTTTTGCAAGTTCAAGTCGTAATTCTTTTAACTTTTCAAATATTTTGTTTTTAGGATTTTCTTTTGCTAAGCTTGTATCTTTTTTTATCTTTTTTTCATTTTCAAGTTCTTGTGCTTTTATTTGGATATTCAATTCTTTTTTTAATATTTTTTTTCCAATATTTGTTATTTTTAAGCTTCCAAATTCTTTATCTATAATTAGTGCATCTTCATCAAGCAGTTTTTCAAATAAAATATTCCATTGCTCTTTGTTTAATTCTTTGCCGATACCATAAACTGAAAGTTTGTCATGAGAAAAATCCATAATCCTTTTGGCTTTTGAACCTCTTAAAACATCTATGATATAATTTGCTCCAAATCTTTCTTTTGTTCTTATAATAGTAGATAAAAATTTTTGAGCTTCTATGGTTACATCTTTATAAGGAGTATCTTTTTCTAAACAATTATCACAAAGTTTTTTGCATTTTTCTATTTCATCTCCAAAATATTTTGCTATTAATTGGTGCCTGCATTTTGAACTAATAGCATAACGGGACATTTTGTTCATTTTCTCATACATATTTTGTTTGTAAATTGAATCAGGAAGTTCATCTATAAAAGCTCTTTTGCTTATTTCATCGGCTTTTGAATATAAAAGTAAAGTATCGCTCATAAGTCCATCTCGTCCAGCTCTTCCTATCTCTTGAAAATAATTTTCCAAAGTTTTTGGCATAGAAGTATGAAGAACAAATCTTATATTTGATTTGTCTATTCCCATTCCAAAAGCTATGGTTGCAACAATTATTTTTATCTCTTCATTTTTAAAGGCTTTAAATATTTTATCTCTTTTTTTAGGATTAAGTCCAGCATGATAAGCTTCGCTTTCAAATCCTATAGAGTTCAAGAATGATGATAATTTTTCAGTTTCTTTTCTGCTGAAACAATAAACTATCCCACATTCATTTTTATGTTGATGTAAAAATTCTACTATTTGTTCTTTTGCATTTCCCTTTTTTCTTTTAGCTTTTATGATGAGGTTATCTCTCACAATTTTTGCTCTTAAAACTTGATTTTTATCAATTTGTAAAGTTTTCAATATATCTTCTTGCACCTCTTTTGTAGCAGTTGCTGTAAAAGCTGTGATAGGAGTATTTTTAAACCATTTTTTTAAATTTTTTAATTTTCTATAATCATTTCTAAATTCATGTCCCCATTCGCTTACACAATGAGCTTCATCTATAACAAAAAAATTTATATTGATTTTTTGTAATATATTTAAAAAATAACTATTAGTAAATCTTTCTGGTGCAACATATAAAAGTTTAAGTTTGTTATCTAAAAGTTCTGATATAGTTTTATCGTTTTCTTCGTTTGTGTTGTTTGAACTTATCATTTTAGCTTTGATATTATTTATTTGTAAAGAACTGACTTGGTCTTGCATAAGAGCTATAAGTGGAGATATAACGATAGTAACTCCATCCATCAAAAGAGTAGAAAGTTGATAAATAAGAGATTTTCCACTGCCGGTAGGAAGAACAACAAGCAAATCTTTTTTTTCTAAAATTTCTTTTATAGCTTTCTTTTGGATAGGCTTAAAATCATTAAAACCGAATTTTTCTTTTAAAATTTTTTGCATATATAATTATATCTAAAAAAAGTCTCAAGTTGATTTTATGTTATAATATCAAAAAGCTAAAATATGACATATAGATAAAATGCTAAATTTTTAAAAGGATAAAATAATGCAGGCAAAGATATTATTTGGCAGTAAAGAAGCTATAAAAGAGGAGTGGATAGAGATAAAAAATCCATATAAAAATGAGATAGTTTCTATGTGTCCAAGTTGTGATGAAGAGGATGCTAAAAAAGCTCTTTTTGTAGCAGAAGAAGCTTTTAGGGAAAACAAACATATAAAATTGTCTCAAAGAATTGCATGGATTGAAGATGTAATAGATAAACTAAGTTTAAAAAGAGAGAAATTTGCAAGAATTATTACAGATGAGGTTGGAAAACCTTTAAAATTCTCTCTTATAGAAGTTGATAGGTGCATAGAAACTATGAAACTTACTGTATCGTCTATTATTGAAATGCATGGAGAAACATTTAACTCAGATGCTATGCCGAGTGGAAAAGAGAGTATCAGTTTTTTTAAAAGAGTTCCAGTTGGTGTGGTGGTAGCTATTACTCCTTTCAATTTTCCGCTAAATTTAGTAGCTCACAAAATTGTTCCAGCACTTGCTATGGGAAATAGTGTTGTTTTAAAACCTACTCCAGAAGCTCCTTTGATAGCTTATAAATTTGCCAAACTTTTTTGTGAAAGCAGATATGCCATAAAAGATGCTTTAAGTGTAGTTTATGGAGATGCTAAAGTGGGAGGTGCACTTGTAAGTAGCGATATTCCAAGAGTTATAAGCTTTACAGGAAGTGTGTCGGTGGGCAATATTATCACAAAAAATGCAGGTATTAAAAAAGTGTGTTTAGAACTTGGTGGAAATGCGGCTACTTTTATAGAAAAAAGTTGCAATGTAAAAGATGCCTCTAAAAAGTGTGCAATTGCTTCATTTTATAATTCTGGACAAGTATGTATTTCTCTTCAGAGGATTTATGTGCAAGAGGAAATTTATGATGAATTTGCTAAAGAATTAGCAACTGAAACCAAAAAATTGACTGTTGGTGATCCTTATGATCAAGATACTTTTGTAGGTCCGCTTATAAGTTTGGAAGCAGTTTTTAGAGCAAAAAGCTGGATAGATAGTGCTATAAAAGAGGGTGCAAAACTATTGTGTGGCAATACAAACCAAAACAAAGTGTTCTATCCGACGATTTTAGGAAATGTTACTGATAATATGAAGATAGTATGTCAAGAAGTTTTTGCTCCTATTGTTTCACTTGTAAAGGTAAAAGATTTTGATGAAGCTTTAAAGAAGATAAATAATTCTCCTTATGGGCTTCAATACTCTATCTTTACAAATGATTTAAATTTGACAAAAAGAGCCATAGATGAGTTTGAATGTGGAGGAGTAGTGATAAATGATATACCGACTCTTAGATTTGATATACAGCCTTATGGAGGAATAAAACTAAGCGGAACAGGAAGAGAAGGACCAAAATATGCTCTTGAAGAGTTTAGTGATATAAAATCTGTGGTTATTTGTTAAAAAAATAAAATCTGTGGTATAATAAAATTATTAAATTTGATACTTAAAGGATGAAACTATTTATAGTAAAAAATATACTTTTTTTTTAATGATATCGCTATCAGCCTTGATCGGTATAAGTGTTGGCTTGGTTGTATCATTGTTTCATGTATCAATAGATTGGGCATTATTAAATAAATCTTATATAATAAATAAAATTTGGATATGGCAACATTATCAATATTTACCATATATGTTGATTACATCTGTTATGGTTTTTATTTCAGTTTATATAGTAAGAAAATATGCTCCAGATGCGGCTGGAAGTGGCATACAAAATATAGAAGGTGTTGTTGGAAATAAAATTACAATGAATAGTCTTAGGATTGTAATTGTAAAATTTTTTGGAGGAATTCTTTCTATTGCATCAGAAATGGCAATGGGTAAAGAAGGACCTTCTGTTCAAATAGGGGGTGCCTTAGCTCATATGATATCCAAAAATTTTTTACTCAATAAAGATAATATAAATGTGCTTATAGCAGCAGGTGCTGGTGCTGGTTTGGCCACAGCATTTAATGCCCCATTGGCTGGTATATTATTTGTTTTTGAAGAGATGCGTGAAGAGATAAAATATACTTATATTCCAGTTCAAAGTGTTGTAACTGCATCAGTTATGAGTATTGTGACTTTGCGTATGATGGTTGGTAATAATATTTCAATTCCTGTTCGTGGCTTGATTGCTCCAAATGTTCATGAATTATGGATATTTGTTATTTTTGGCTTATTTTTTGGCTTATTTGGCTATATGTTTAATAAATATTTAATATATTTTACAACAAAAATGGCTCAATTTAATGGGTGGAAATTTAATTTTTTAATATTGATAATTGGTGCTTCCATAGGATTGCTTATTTATATTTATCCATATAGTGTAGGACAAGGTTATAGAGCAATTAATGCTACATTAAATGGAGAGTTAGGATTAAGAGCTTTGGTGGCTCTTTTTGCAATTCGTTTTTTAACCACGATGATTTCTTATGGAACGGGTGCTCCAGGTGGTATTTTTGCACCCATGTTGGCTCTTGGAACGATTTTTGGTGTAGTTTTTGGAATAATAGCCAATGGATTGATTCCTTCTTTGCATGTAGAGCTTTTAGTTTTTGCTGTTGTTGGAATGAGTGCACTTTTTAGTGCTACTGTTAGAGCTCCTATAACAGGTATTATACTTGTTGCAGAAATGACAAGCAATTTTAATCTTTTAATGCCATTATTAATAACTTCGTTAATAGCTGTATTAACAGTAAATGCTTTGGGCGGAAGAGCTATTTATACTATATTATTAGAACAAACATTAAAAGTTTATAAATTTGGAGATTTAAAGAAAAAATAAATTTTACAAATTGACCTTTATTTTAAAGCTATTGTTTTGTTATAATGCTTGAGATGATAAAATTTTTTGCCAAATAGATATAACAAAATTATTTAAAACAATCAGTTTATTTTTAAAAATCATAATAACAATAACAGCCAAAATGCTTACAACAACAGAGCCAAGTATATCAAAAGGATAATGAACTCCTATATAAACTCTGGCAATTCCACACCACAATGCAAGAAAAGTTGTTATGATGCCGATAATTCTTGTAGGTTTAAAAGTTAAAAGCATAAATGCTATGGATAAAGTAAAAGTAGTGTGGTCTGAAGGAAATGAACTGTCTGCCTTGTGAGATAAAAGTGTAGTGCCAAGATGATCCATAAAAGGCCTAGGATGAAAGTAAAACAGACCTATTATTTGGTTAATAAATACCCCAAGAGTTGTCGCATATCCTGCATATAAAGCTTCATTTTTTCGCTTACTAAACCACAGATAAAATAGTAAAAATATAAAAAGATATGGTGTAATTTGTGCAATTATTATCATGGTTAAATCCATAAAATGATTTTTTTCTGCAAACGAGTTAATATACAAAAATAATTTTTGATTTAATGTATTCATGGTGAGCCTTTTTTAAACATAATTATACTTAAACAAAATGAAATAAAAA
>JALUBK010000016.1 GCA_027044945.1 Campylobacterales bacterium | reverse complement strand
GTTTAACGAAGTATATAAGCTACCTATTGATACCCAAAGGGAAGTATATTTTTGGGCAATCTTTGCAAGATAAATTTTTTGAATTAACTTTAGTTAGTCCTTCAAAATTTATATCACAAATCTCACCAAAAACTAGACTTTTATGGGTGCTTATACTGTGCAATGGTCTCTTAATGTTTCTATAAATATTAATTCTCAAAATGAAGAATTAAATAGATTGAAAGATACTATGAATCAAATGATAGAGATTTTGCAAAAAAATATTGGTAAAGATTTAAATAAAATCATAGAAATATTGATATCATATTTACACTATGATTTTACAATAGATATAAATAATTCTACAGGTGAATTAGAAACATTAATAAATAAACTAAGAGATATTACGGTAAATATGCTTAAAGCAAATAATAATAATTCTATTCAATTAGATGAATTGACAGATGATTTGGGAAAATATGTAGAAAATCTAAATCAATCAATGTCCGATCAAGAAAAAGCAATAATAGACATAAGCCATCTTATAGAAAATTCTATGATAGGGCTTAATGAATCAGCAAATCATTCAAATGAAGTTTCAAGTCAAGCTAACGATATTAAAAATATAGTATCAATCATCAAAGATATAGCAGAACAAACAAATCTACTTGCTCTTAATGCGGCTATTGAAGCGGCTCGTGCAGGTGAGCATGGAAGAGGCTTTGCAGTTGTTGCAGATGAAGTAAGAAAACTTGCTGAAAGAACTCAAAAAAGTTTATCTGAAATTGATGTAACTATTTCTACTTTAGTGCAATCTGTGGTAGAAATCGTTGATAGCATTAAAAGTAGAACCGATGAAATGGATAGTATAAATACTACAATGCAAAATATTCAAAAAATAGATGAATCAAATGTGGAAACAACTCAACTTATTTTTGACTCTACTTTGAAAATGCAAGAGATGTCTAAAAAAATAAAAAAAGAAATTTCTAATAAGAAATTTTAAATAAAATATAGTTTTTATTAAAACTTAAACTTTTAAAGAGTAAAATCATATAAATGCTGTTAGGCTCAAGGTTTGAGCAAACAAGAGACAAGCATGTTTACTTTTTTTGTCTTCTTTGTGATTTTTTTCAGCAAATAAACATCAAAGGATTCAAAATGAAGATAGATTGTTGTGATTTGGCTTGTCCTGAACCAGTTTTAAAAACCAAAAAAGCACTTGAAGAGTTGGAAAATGATTCAATCTTGGAAGTTCTTGTCAATTCGGTCTCGTCAGTAGAAAATGTTAAAAGATTTGCTACCAAAAATGGATATGAAAGTAGAACAGAAAATGTTGAAGATGGAAAAACTCTTATAACTATCATAAAAGGCTATGAATGTGCGATAGCCCCTCAAAAAAAGAATAATTTTTTAAATAAAACAATTTTTATAAAAACTGACAAAGTAGGAAATGGTGAACTTGGAATTATTCTAATGAAAGGTTTTTTAAAAACAACACTTGAATTTAAAGAGCTTCCTCAAAATATTATTTTTGTAAATGAAGGTGTTTTTCTAACCACAAAAGAGGAAAACAAAGATATTATTGAAATTTTAAAAAAATTTGAAAAAAGAGGTGTTAAAATATACAGTTGTGGACTTTGCATGAACTATTATAATATATCCCCAGAAAAATTAAAAGTCGGAGAAATAGGAAATGCCTATGACACAATGGATATGCTTCTAAATACCGATATGATTGCGTTATAGGAAATGATATGGGAATAGAAAAATATACCAAAATGTATAAAGAACTAAATATGGATATTGAAAAACATAGTGAGTTATTAAATACTTTAATGCAAATTTATCCTGAATTTTT
>JALUBK010000015.1 GCA_027044945.1 Campylobacterales bacterium | reverse complement strand
GAACTTTTTTAAGAACTAATGAACTACTCATCTCTTTCTCCTTTGTATTTTTTATATTTTTTTCTACAGTTTCTTCAACTGCTTCTTTTGCTTCAATCGGTGAATCACATGCCATTTTTCACTCCTATTTAAAAGTTGATGAAATTATATCATAAAGAAAATTATTTGTCAAGGATAATTTTTATCATTTAGAAAATTTATTATAAACCCCAAGTATTTTTACTTTTTCTGCAAAAAACGATAATTCTTCAAGAGCAAGTTGCATAGATTTTTCTTTTATGTGAGCATATATATCTATATGAAAATTACTTACTGGAACTCCTGATTTATTGGAATAACTTTCTAATTTTTTAAGATTTATTCCGTTTGTTGCAAAACCTCCCAAAGCTTTATATAAAGCTGCTGGAATATCTCTAACTTGAAATATTATTGAAGTTATATAAGTTTTTTGAGGATTGTATTTTGGTATTATTTTATCCTTTGAAAGAATAAAAAATCTAGTTTTATTGCCTACAATATCTTCAAAATCATCTTTTAAAATTTTCAAACCATAAATTTTTGCTGCCAAAGATGATGCAATAGCACCAAAAGCTTTATCGTTTTTTTCTTTTACTTCTTTGGCACTTCCTGCTGTATCAAGTTTAGCAACTGCTTTAAGAGAAAATTTATTTATATTATTTTGACATTGAGCTAAAGCTTGAGGATGAGAAAGAATATATTTTAAGTCATCAATTTTACTATTTTTCAAACCTAATAAACAATGTTTAACCAATTCAAAATGCTCTCCAACAACATAAAGAGACATTTTTGGAATGAGCCTATATATCTCTTCAACTCTTCCTGCTGTTGAGTTTTCAAGAGGTATCATCGCAAGTTTTGCTTTACCATCTTCTACCATTTTCATAGCATCTAAAAAACTATCTTTTGCAACTGCTTCCATATCAGAAAAAGCATTTTTACAAGCTAGATGCGAATAAGCCCCCTCATAACCTTGATATGCAATAACATTTTGCATTATTTAAGCCTTTTATATTTTTTCTAAAATATGCAGATATTCAAATGTATTATTTGCTTTATGATTTCTGTTTTGGTTTTTATCTGCTTTAAATCTCTGATATTCTTGTGTAACTAAATCATATTTACCAAATTTTTCCATTATCTTTTTTACATCTTCTTTAGTCATTAGCCCTTCATTGTTATAGCTTAAAAATATATATTTAAAATTTGCATTTTTTATAAGCTCTTCAAAACTTCTCTTTACTTCATTTTTTTTACAATAGCTTGAACGGTTGTATTTAGGAAGTCCAGTTTTTCCTTTTGGTTTAAAAGGTTTATATAATGCTATTGTATTTAGCAAGTGATAATTTGCACTATATTGTCTTTGATTGTAAGGCGGATCAAGATATAAAATATCCCCATCAATCTTTTTTATCAATTTATTGCTATCTTCATTAAATACTTGATGAATATTATCATTTTGAATAAATTCAGCACCCTCTAAAACCATACCTTTCCCGGCTGATTTTTTAATATGCTTTAAAAAAGCTCCATAAACTGAAGCCGTATTTGCTACCTTATCGGCACTTTCGATAAGTGAAGCCAATAAAAAATAGTACAAATCATCGCATATCTCTTTATCATCATACCACTTTTGGATCTGAGTTCTTATGGCATCTATCTTTTTACCGTTTTCATCACTGAAATATTGCCTCCCGCTTCCGCTACCTAAACAATAATTTTGATATATAAAACCATTATCAATTAGAGGCAAATTATTAAGTTCTACAATATAATCTTCTTTATCTTTTATCTCTACATGATTTGCTATATAGTTTCTATTTAAAACATAACTGTAATACTCTAAATCATTTGCTATAACTTGCTTAACATCTTTTTTAAAGGTTCTTCCAACTATACCCGTTCCAGCAAATATATCACAAAAAA
>JALUBK010000014.1 GCA_027044945.1 Campylobacterales bacterium | reverse complement strand
AAGGATATAAGATGAAACTTGCTATTACATCACAAGGCAATCTGATAAGCTCCAAATTTTGTTTAGAATTTGAAAATTGCAAATATATTGTTATTTATGATACTGTTACAAAACAATATGGATCAAGAAAAATACCAACTTTTGAAACAAATAAACAAGAACAATTGATAGAATTTTTTAAAAAAATTTTTATAAGACATATTATAACAGGCAAACAAATTGAAAGCAAAAAACTAAAAATTTTTATTCCGTCAAAAAAAGATATTACAGTAGAAGAAGCAATTTTGGACTATTTAAAACACACAAAATTATAATTTATCATAAAAATTTTTAACTTTATCAGAAATTTTTATTACTTTCATAAGATATTCCCTTAAATCACCTTTAGAATATTGCAAATAAAGATTTTTTGGATTAGTAGCTCTGCTTATAGCCACATAAAATTGACTCGGTGTAAAAATATGATCAATATTGCACAAAAGATTATCTATACTCATGCCTTGAGACTTATGAATAGTTATAGCATAAGCTAATTTCACAGGAAATTGACTCATACTAGCCAAAACATTTTCTTCTATATCTCCATTTTTATTATTTTTGTATTCAATAAGATCAAAATCTTGCTTTTGAACTTTTATCAATCTATTATTTTTTTCTATCATTAAAGAATCGTTCAAAATTTCTTTTACTATTCCTCTTTCTCCATTAAAAAACTTTCCCCATTTGTTTGAAGTAAAAAGCACAGGAACACCTTCTTTTAATTTCAATTCCTCATCAACAGGTAAAGAGTTTATCCAATTTTGCAATTTATTTTGTGAAATCTTTTTTTCATGAATTTGCAAACTGGCTTTTAAAACCATTTCTTTAGTATTATGCTCATGCAATCTTTGATAATTTATCTTATAAACTTCATTATTTCTTCCATATAAACCAGTTAAATTAATATTTTTAACTTCAATATTTTTTGAGAGACTAACCAAATAATCAAGAACTTTATCATCTATTAATGAAATTCTAATTTTATTTAATATTTCAAAAAATTTTTTATCTTTTGTTCTTTTCATCTCTTTTAATTCTACTGTTTTTGGGGAAAAAAATTCCCAAGCGGAACTTTCAAAAGCATATATATTATTAGAAAATAAAGAGTTATTTTTCCTTTTTATAACAGGAGGCAATTGAAAAAAATCGCCGACAAATAATATTTTACCATTAAAATTTAAACTTTCTAATCGATATCTCATCATGTCCATTAGATTTGAGCTAACCATACTTATTTCATCAATAACAATTAAATCACAACTTTTTAATATCTCTTTTAAATCTTTAATTTTTTTTCTATTTTTTTTATCAAATAAAATAAGTTCCTCAAGACAATTACATATCCCAAATCCAAAAAAACTGTGAATAGTTTGCCCACCAATTTCAACAGCACTAATACCTGTGCTACCAAGAGCGACAACTTGAAGTAAATTATTTTTATAGTAAGAGATAATTTCTTTTGCAAAATAACTTTTTCCGACTCCTGCCCCACCAGTCAAAAAAACATTATTTGTTTCAAGAAGAGTTAAAATATTATTTTTCATATAAATAAATCATGAAAGCAACAATTTTATATTTGTTGCTTTCATAAATAACATTATCCTAACATTTCTTTGGTTTCTTCTTTTGAAAGTTTGCTAAAGTCAAGATATTTATAAATTTTATCTTTCATCTCAGGTGTAATCTTTTTTGGAACGATATTTAAATATTCCTCTTTTGTTGGAAGTCTTCCAAGAAGTGCGGCTACTGCACCTACTTCTGCACTTCCTAAATACACTTTAGCTCCTTTTCCCATTCTATTATCGAAATTTCTAGTGCTTGTTGAAAAAACTATTGCATTATCAGCAACTCTCGCTTGATTTCCCATACAAAGCGAACAACCAGGAATCTCTGTTCTAGCCCCAGCTGCTCCAAATACAGCATAATACCCCTCTTCAATAAGAGTATTCTTATCCATTTTAGTCGGAGGAGTTACCCAAAGTCTAGTTGGAACTGCTCCCTCTCCTCTTAAAACTTCTCCCAAAGCTCTAAAAAGACCAATATTTGTCATGCAACTTCCAATAAATACTTCATCAATTTTTTTATTTGGTCTGCTTGGATCAGATAAAATTTCACTAAGAGTCGCAACATCATCAGGATCATTAGGACAAGCCAAAATTGGTTCTGTAATTTCATTCATGTCTATTTCAAGAACATGAGAATATTTTGCATCTTTATCTGCTTCTAAAAGTTCAGGATTTGCTATCCAAGCTTTCATTTTATCAGCTCTTCTTCGAAGAGTTCTTTTATCTTCATATCCATTTTCTATCATGGCTTCTATCATGGCTATATTTGATTTGAGATACTCAATAATTGGTTCTTTATTTAATTTTACTGTGCAAGCGGCCGCACTTCTTTCTGCTGAAGCATCACTTAATTCAAATGCTTGTTCAACTTTTAAATTTTCCAAGCCTTCTATCTCCAAAATTTTTCCAGCAAAAGCATTTATTTTACCCTCTTTAGGAACAGTAAGCAATCCTTTTTTTATAGCAAAATAAGGGATTGCATTAACCATATCTCTTAAACTAATCCCAGGTTGCATTTTTCCTTTAAATCTAATTAGAACTGACTCTGGAACATTTAAAGGCATACTTCCCGCAACTGCAGCAAATGCTACAAGACCACTTCCAGCTGGAAAACTTATACCAATAGGAAATCTTGTATGAGAATCACCACCAGTTCCCAAAGTATCAGGCAAACAAAATCTATTTAACCAAGAATGAATAACACCATCTCCTGGTTTAAGTGCAACTCCACCTCTTTTAACAAAAAATTCCGGTAATGTGTGATGAAGTTTTATATCGGCTGGTTTTGGATAAGCACAAGTATGACAAAAACTTTGCATAACAAAATCGGCACCAAAACTAAGAGCTGCCAATTCTTTTATTTCATCTCTTGTCATAGCGCCTGTTGTATCTTGACTGCCAACAGTCGAAGCAATCGGCTCACAATACATTCCAGCTCTTACACCTTTCATTCCGCAAGCTTTACCTATTATTTTTTGTGCTAAAGTATATCCACTTTTATCATCTTCAGGCTGTTTAGGTCTTTCAAAAATATTATCTTCTCCAAGTTTTAAAGCTTCTCTTGCTTTTTTAGTTAAGTTTCTTCCTATAATAAGAGGAATTCTACCTCCTGCTTGGATTTCATCAGGCAAAGTATTTGGGGTAATTTTAAATTCACTTACAACTTCATTGTTTTTATAAATTTTCCCTTCATAAGGTTTTATAATAACCTCATCACCCATTTCAAGTTTATCAACATTAGCTTCTATCGGAAAAGCACCACTATCTTCAGCAGTATTAAAAAAAATTGGTGCTATAATAGGACCTATTATAACTCCGCCTGTTTTTTTATTTGGAACTCCTTCGATCTCTTCGCCTATGTGCCATTGAACAGAATTTATAGCTGATTTTCTAGAACTTCCTGTCCCTACAACATCGCCAACAAAAGCTATTGGATTTCCTTTTTTCTTTAATTCTTCTATAATTTTCAAAGGATTGTCTAATTTTGCAGTAAGCATGGAGTTGGCATGCAAAGGTATATCACTTCTTGTGAAAGCTTCACTCGCTGGACTCAAATCATCTGTATTTGTTTCTCCTGAAACTCTAAAAACAGTTACTTTTAATTCTTGTGGTAATTTTTTTCTACTGGTAAACCATTCGCCATTTGCCCAAGATTTTACAATTTCTTTTGCATATAAGTTGCCTTCATCCATTAAATCTTTTACATCATTAAATGAATCATATATCAAAAGAGTTTTTTTAAGTTGATCACAAGCTTCTTGAGCAACTGCTATATCTTCACTCTTGAGTGCTTCTATTAAAGGATTTACATTATAACCTCCAAGCATTTTACCAAGAATCTTAACCGCATCTACTTTATCTATAATTTTACAATGAGCATCTCCTGTAATGATAGCATTTAAAAATGCAGCTTTTACATATGCCGCATCATCAACACCAGGACTTACATGATTTTTTAACAAATCCAAGAGATATTGCTCTTCGGAAATATCATCATTTTCCAATAATTCTACAAGTTTTGTTGTTTGCTCTGCTGTTAATGGAAGTGGTGGAACCCCCAAAGCTTTTCTATTTTCAGTGTGAGCTTTATACTCTTCAATTAAGCCCATTAAATCTCCTTTATTATAAATTATGCAATATTTTATCAAAATAAATTAAATTATAAAAATTTTTTTAATAAAAAAAACATTTTATAATAGATATGTTACAATATTTCTCTTTGACCTTTACTATTAGGTGCTGAGAGTATTCCCATTGTTTCAAGTTGTTCAACTATTCTTGCAGCTCTATTATATCCTATTTGAAGTCTTCTTTGAATATAACTAATTGAACTTTTTCTTTCATTTACAACTATATTTCTTGCTTCTTCATATAATTCATCGAAATCTTCATCTATTTTATCACTTCCTGAAGAAGTTGAATTATTTGTATTTTCTCTTAAAAAACTTTCATCATATTCAACTTTTCTTTGTGATTTTAAAAAATCAACAATTTTTTCTATATCATTTTCAGTTGTAAAAGGAGCATGAAGTCTTATCAGTCCTGTAGCATTTGGAGGAGTAAAAAGCATATCCCCTCTACCAAGTAATGATTCTGCACCCATCATATCTAAAATAATTTTACTATCTATTTTTTGTCCCACTTTAAAACTAATTCTTGAAGGAAGATTAGCTTTGATAAGTCCGGTAACAACATCTACCGATGGTCTTTGGGTAGCAACTATTAAATGTATCCCGCTAGCTCTAGCCATTTGAGCAAGTCTTGCTATATAAAATTCTACCTCTTTTCCACTTGTCATCATAAGATCAGCCAATTCATCAATAATAACAATTATATAAGGAAATTGTTCCAATCCATCTTTTTTTGCTTTTTGATTATATCCTTCAATATTTTTTGTTTTGGTTTTACTCATAACCTTATATCTTTTTTCCATTTCTGCTACAGTATTTGCTAAAGCAATAATTGCCTTTTTAGGTTCTGTTATAACAGGAGTCAAAAGATGAGGAATATCATTATATATAGAAAATTCTAACATTTTAGGATCAATCATGATTAATTTAAGAGTATCAGGTGAATTTTTGTATAATAATGAAAGTATCATTGAATTTATTCCCACACTTTTACCACTTCCGGTAGTTCCTGCTATCAAAAGATGAGGAAGTTTTTTCAAATCTGTCAAAAAAGGATTGCCAACAATATCTTTTCCTAAGGCTAAAGTTAATGGCGAAGAAGCTTTTTGAAAAAGTTTTGATTCTAAAATATCTCTCAAATAAATAGTTTCAATATTTTTATTCGGTATTTCTATGCCAACCACATCTTTCCCTGGAATTGGAGCTTGAATACGAATAGTTTTTGCTTTTAATGCCATAGCCAAATCATCTTGAAGAGTCAAAATTTTAGATACTTTAACATGAGAAGCCGGTTTAAACTCAAATGTAGTAACAACTGGTCCAGTATAAGTTCTAACTACATCACCTTCTATTTTAAATTTGGAAAGCTTATTTAATAAATCATTTATTTTTTTATCTATTTCATTTTCATTTACATGATTAAACTTTTTAGGAGGTTCACTCAAAAAAGATAATGGAGGAAGTTTAAAATTTTTAGGTTTTTCATTTTTTTCATCTGTATCTATCATTTGTAATAATTTTTTATTTTCCTCAACTTCATTCAATATTTCAACTTTTGATGATTTATCAATATTTTTATTTTCAATTTTTTCGCATACTATATTATCTTTTAACTCTTCTTCTTTGTTTTCTTTATTTTCTTCTTTTGCTAAAGAAGAAGTTTTAACTTTTTTTATTTTTTTCTGTTCTTTTTGTATTGTTTTATTTTGTTTATTTGTATTAAAAACTTTTTTAATACAAAAAAGATTTAACATCTCTTCAAAAGAAAAATTAAAAAGTATGATTATCGAAAGTAAAAAATTCATAATCATAAAAATCCAAAGTCCGCCAATTCCAATAAAACCAGATATAATAGAATTTATAGCATCTCCTATAAAACCGCTATTTTTACCTTTAATAATTGCACTTTGAAACATAAGCACAACAAAAATAAGAAGCAATAAGGATAAAAAAATCTCCAATTTTCTATATGATAATTTGGGAAATTTATAAAATAAATATGCAGGAATAATAAGTATAAACGGATATACAAAAGCAAAATAACCAAAATACATTCTATTGTATAAGCCAAATGCATGTCCTATTGTCCCAACTATATTGGCATCTAAAATAGCAGTTGATAATCCACAAAAAATAGCTATTGCCAAAAAAAGCAAAAATAAAATCTCTCTAATTATGATCAATCCTTTTTTTTTAAATTTTTACATTACTTCAAAGAAAAGTATTATTTGCCTTGATTATATCACATATAATTTAATAAAGAGATTTTATTGACCTTTGCAATAGTTGCAAGCATTGCTTGAAAGCTAACACTAACTTGATTATATTTTGCAAGAACTGCACCCATATCAACATCTGAGATTTGAGATTGCAATGTAGTAACTTGAAGAGAAAGCATATCACTTCTTTGATAAGCTTCATTTAAAGCATTTGACAAGGAGCCTATTTTTGTATGTAATTTATCCACATGATCTCTTATGTGTTCTATTCTTCTTATAGAATTTTCTATGCCATATTCTCTTTTGTTATCTCCACTACTATTCATGGAAACTTTGCCATCCCTAACAGATTGAATCATATTTTCCAAATCTTTAAACATATTAACACTTGGTCCATCAACCGTGATAGCATCATTTGACATAAAAGATAAAGTATTTCCATCAGTAGAACTAAAATCATCATTTTTGCTATCATACATTGAAAATTTTATATTTGAAACACTATTATGTAAATCTTTAATATTAAGTTTTCCATGATAATCAAGTGACACATTTACATCTTTTTTTGCATTTTCGACAGCAGTATCATAATTATTCTTGCTATTTGTTGCAGGTAAATTATCAGATACCAGCATAGAAATGACATCATTTAATTGTTGATAAGTCATTTTGTCACCATTTGTAGCATTTCCACTTGCATCATATATATTGTATGTATTTCCATTGACTGTAAATGTAGAACCATCACTTTTAAAATCTATTTTAGCAGAATTTGCATTGTTATTTTGATCTGTATATTTTATCGTTAATTCACTATTATTAATGGAAGATTTACCGGAAGCATTCACAAGAAGAGTTTTTGCAGTTGCAAAATCGTTTGTAGTTTTATCTATTTGAGAAACATTACTGCTTAAAGTATCTCCATTTTTAGAGAAATAATTTCTATCAAATGAAACTTCTTCATTTGCAGCATCAGAAGTATTAGTATATCCACTTTTAACAAATGAAATTATATTAACATTAGTTCCTGTTGTCAAATTATCTATATCAGTCACATTAGCATCGTTTCCACCATCTTTATCTACTGCACCTATCATATTAAATTTTAAAGATTTTTGACCATTGTTTTTATCTGTTACTTCTATTTGTCCATAATCATTCAAAGATACATTAACACTATCTTTGGGAGTAAAACTATTTTTTATCATATCAAGCAAATCATCTACTTTACTGCTTGTGCTTATTCCAATCTTCTTTTTAAAAGAAGTTCCATCGCTGTTTTTACCTTGTATATAAAAATAAGCTTTTGTTTGTGAGTTTATATTACCTATATTATCTCCATTGTTTTCAACTAAACTTTTTATTGTATCACTACCTTTTAAAATAATTTTATTTTTTTGATTACTATACATTTCAACATTAGTTGAAAGCATTTTATCATAATCGCTATCATTTCCTAAAAAAAGAGATTTACCATCAATATTATACGGCAAAGATGAATCAGCTCCAATAGTAGCTTTTACCGTATTTCCATTTCCATGATAATTACCTTCATTATCTATTGGTTTTTTTGAAAAGGCAGTCCCAGAAAAAAGAAATTGACCATTTATTGAAGAATTTGCTAAATTTTCTAAATTTGTTTTGATTGATTCTAAATCATTTGCTATAGAATTCAAACTCGTTTTATCTTGACTTCCGTTTGCTGCTTCAATAAGTTTAGTTTTAAAACGAGTTAAATCATCATTAAAATTATTCATAACAGTATCAGTATTGTTTGCAAATTCTTGAGCACTTTGGGAGCTATTTTTTACTTGGGATAAAGTTGTTTTTTCATACTCCAATCTTTGTGTATCCATAAAAACATTTGCATCATCATAGCTATTAGTAATTTTATGTCCAGAAGAAATCTGAGAAGTCATTTTATTTAATTCGGAAGAGCTTCTTGCATAATCATTACTAAAATTACTAAAAATCAACTGATTTGTTATTCTCATTTTAAAACCTTTTACATTATATTGTATTTTATAAGCAATTTTAATTCCTATTTAAAATAAAGAAGATTATTCGGAAAAATAACTCTAAAACTGTTATAAATATCGACTTTTTTCAATTTTTTTTTATTTTTTTGCTAAATTGTATTGTTTTTTTTAAAAAAAAACAGTACAATTTAGGTAAATATTTTTTTAAAGGATTGCGAATGAAAAAAGCTGATTTTATTCAAGCTGTAGCTGAAAAAGCTGGTTTATCAAAAAAAGACACTAATGCTGTCTTGGATGCTATGTTAGAAACAATAACAGAAGCATTGGTTGAAAGAAAAAGTGTTAGTTTTATAGGTTTTGGAACTTTTTCAACTGCACCAAGAGCAGCTAGACAAGCTAGAGTTCCTGGAACAGACAAAATTGTAAATGTTCCTGCAACAACTGCTGTAAAATTTAAAGTAGGTAAAAAACTTAAAGAAGCTGTAAAATAGTCTTTTTCACTAAAATTGCTTAAAAACTTGTTTTTTAACAAGTTTTTAAGCAATAATATTCTAATATTTTATCTCATTTTTTAAATATGCCTGAGTGGTGAAACTGGTAGACACGCCAGATTCAAAATCTGGTGGTAGCGATACCGTGCCGGTTCGAGTCCGGCCTCAGGTACCATTTTTTATGCTTTCTTTAAAAATTTTGACAATAAAATTATTTTTACACCATTTACTTTTCCTTCGATTTGTTCAGGATTATCAGTAAGAGTGATATTCTTTACAACA
>JALUBK010000013.1 GCA_027044945.1 Campylobacterales bacterium | reverse complement strand
CTCCTAAAGAGTTTGTTTGAGGAGGAATAATAACAATATTAAAATCACTATATTTTTCAATAAGACCTGCCAATAAAGCTATATTTTTAGCTCTTTTATGAGAATATAAATCTTCTCCTAAGATAAGTGAAAATTTATCTTTTTTAAGTAAAAATTTTGTTAATTTTTCATCAAAATCTTTTGGTAAGCCGATTAAATTATAAAGCTTATTGATTTTTATTTCGATTTCTTCTTTCTTTTTTTCTCCATCAACTTCTTTTTCTTGTATCTCTTTTTTTGTTTCATAAAAAGTTTTCAATATGTCATTTATCTCTTGTGGTAATTTTTCTTTGTCTGCAAATTTATCTAAAAGAAGATACATAATGGCTTCTTCAGTTCCAATTTTATGCTCAATTTGTAAAATATTTTTAGCATATCCTTTTACAACAGGATCACCTATCGGATGAAAATATAATCCTGCTCCTTTGTTCATGGTTAATGCATTGTTGAAAGCATATCCTGTATTTGGACTGTCTGTTTTTATTGCTGTTCCGACTGAAATAACAAAATTACTTTTTTTAATAGTTTTTAAATCTCCACTATATAAACTTTTGCCACTTTCTTTTGCAAATTCATTTAAAAATGTTTGATATGCTTTTGTGATTGGATTTACAAGTTTATAACCAAATTTTTCTTTCAATTTTTGAAGAATTAAAGCTTCTTCGTTTGTAATAAAACTATTAAATTTAATAGTATCTGCTTTGCCAAAAGCTTCAATAGCTTTGTCAAAAGCTTTTTTATCTTTTTTAACATTTTCGTTTGCAAAATCAAAACCAAATCTTGCAGCACCATTTATTTTACTAAAATGAAAATCATTTGTAACTCTAAATATTTTTTTATTTGGCTTATCTATACTTTCGTGTCTAACTTCATAAAATATTTGAGCACAATCACTGCTGTGAGGATTTGCTGCTGGTATTTTTGTAAGTTCCCAAGCATTTGATTTATATTTAAAATCACTGCTAGTAAGTGCTCCGACAGGACAAACACTGATACATTCTCCACAAAATGTGCAATCAAGCACTTCTCCTTTGGCTGGACCTATGATGGATTTTTGTAATTTATTCCACATAGCATAAGAGTCTTTTGGCATTTTTTCTTTATACTCTTTATCCAGTGCTATTCCTCCTCTTGGAATAGTTTTTAGTGCATTATCTCCAATCATATCCTTACAAACAGTAATACATCTTTCGCACACAATACACAAAGAAGGATCATAATCAATCAAACCCCATTTTTTTGGTTTTCTAACACAATCAGGTATAGCATAATCTTGAGTATCTATTTCTATATACAAATTATTATTTTGAAGTTCACACTCTCCGCTTTGGTCGCAAACTCCACACTGAAGAGGATGATTTACATCATATACTTCCATAATGGCTTGTCTCTCTTTTTTAATTTCATCATTTTCTGTTATGATTTTCATGCCATCTTTTGCTTTTGTGTTACAAGAATATACTCTTTTTCCGTTTGCTTCAACAAGACATAACCTACAAGCAAGAGTAGGAGAACATTCGTTTAAATAACAAAGAGCAGGTATATAAATATTGTTTCTTCTTGCTATGTTTAAGATCAATTCTCCCTCTTTGGCTTTGCAATCTTTACCATTTATGTTAATAGTTATATTACTCATTTTTCACTTCCGTTGGCATGTATTTTTACCCTAAAATATCTATATTTTGACAAAAGTTTATCTTGATGCAAAATAGTATCAAATAGAGACATTTTGGCAATTGTGCCATTTAATTTTTTGTTAATTTTAAATTTTCTTTGTATTTGTATATTTCCTAAATTAATAATAATATTATCATGATTTTTAATTTTGGCTGCTATTGCAAATTGCTCCGAACCTTCTAAAAAAATTTTTTCTTGTATTGGAGTGCATTTATTGGTAAATTCATTAAACTGATGAATTGGCTCACACCTATAAACCACACTTCCATTGAAACTGTCTATTTCATCAAT
>JALUBK010000012.1 GCA_027044945.1 Campylobacterales bacterium | reverse complement strand
AACCTAGAAGAAATTATATTCAAGAACATGCAAAAGATGTTGTTCATTTGGATGTTTAATGCTTTTTTCAGAAATTAAAGAAAGAGAAAATCGTTTTTTTCTTTCTTTAAAAATTACTATTCCTTTTCTTTTTTTCTTACTTTTTTTAGCTATTATAATTATTAATGATATAAATGTTAAATTACTTATTTGTAATAATATTATTGCATTTTTAATTATATTTTTTTTATATGTTTATTATACATTATATCAAATTAATATGGTTTTTAAAACAACTGTTATAGAACCAATAACAAAAGCTTTTTCAAGAAAATATATGTTAAAAATTATAAATAAAAAAATGAAAAATGAAAAGTTTTTATTAGTAGGGATAAAAATAGATAATATAATTGATATTAATGAAAGATATGGTATTAAAAAAACAGATAATTTTTTGAAAAATTTTATAAATAAATTAGATAATTTTTTAAAAGCCAATGGTTATAAAAATAATATTATAGGATATATAATTGGAGGAAATTTTTCTTTTTTGATAAAATGTGATGATAAAAAAATAAATCATTTAATGAATATATTTATAATACAACAAAAAAATCATCCTATTGATAATATTCTTGTAAAAACAAAATATTCTTATATTCAAAGTAACAGTGAAAATAATGCAAAAGATTTATTAACTTCATTATTTGAGCATTTAAAATTTGATGATATAGAAAAAAGAAAGAAAAAAAGATTAAATATAAAAGTAAATGAATTTGAAAAATTAGTGATTAATTTAATAGAAAATAGAAAATTTGATTTTAGATTTCAAAAAATAAATAATATAAAAACAAATAAATGTGAAATAATAGAAGTATTAGTTAAATTAGATTCTCAAAAATATGGAAAAATAACAAAAAAGCAATTTATTTCTGTTGTCAATAGAATTGGGTATGAAATATTATTTGATGAGATATTGATTGAAGAAATATGTAAAATATTTTTAGAAATTAAAAAAGATATAAAATTGTCAATAAAAATATCTTCAAATTCATTAGAAAATAATAATTTTATTAATAATATTAAATCATTATGTAAAAAATATCAGTTAGACAATTCAAAAATTATATTTGAAATAAGTGGAAGTAATTGTCAAAATGATATTAAAAGATTAAATGAAAATATACAAATATTAAGGAAACTTGGTTTTTTGATTTCGATAGATAATTTTGGTGCAAATGATACATCTTGTAATTATATAAAAAATTTAGATTATGATATTGTAAAGTTTGATATTGATTGGACAAAAAAATATCAAAATGAAAAAATTAAAAATATTATAAAAGGATTTATTTTAATTTTTGAAAAATTAAATATTAAAACAGTTGTAAAATTTGTGGAAGATAAAAAAAGTTTTAATTTTTTTAAAAATATTGGTATAGATTTTATAGAAGGTTATGTAATTGACAAGCCAAAAACATTAGAACAAATTAAGGAGATGAGATGAAATATGGTGAAAAAGAGATTAAAAAATTTGATATAAATAATAAAGAAAATTTTTGGCCAAATAAAAATAAAAATGATTATACTATTAAAATAACACTCCCTGAATTTATGTGTAAATGTCCAAGAAGTGGATATCCTGATTTTGCTACTATATATATTGAATATATTCCAAATGAAAAAGTAATAGAATTAAAAGCTTTAAAATTATATATTAATTCTTTTATAGATAGATATATTAGTCATGAAGATAGTATAAATGAAATTTTTAATATATTGGAAAAAAAATTAAAACCTAAAAAAATGAAAATAGTGGGAGATTTTAATCCTAGAGGAAATGTTCATACTATTATCGAAAGAGAAAAAGATGTTAAATCCAAAATTAATTGATTATTTTTTTACAGCAGCTTCAATTCAAAGGTGGAATGATTATCCTAGGATGATTGATTTGGTAGAACTTGATAAACAAGCACATAAATTTATAATAGCATATTTTATAGCCAAACAAGAAAAAGATGTAAATTATATTGCTCTTATTGAGAGTGGTATATTTGAATTTTTAAGAAGAGTAGTTGTAACCGATATACGACCAGATGTTTTTCATAAAGCTTTAATGCAAAAAAAAGATGATATTAATAAATGGGTTATTAAAAAATTAAAAACTTCTATTAAAGATATAGATGATGGAAAATTTTTAAATAAATTTCAAGAATATTTTACAAATGATCAAACCAATATAAAAGAAAGATTTATTTTAAAAGCAGCTTCATATCTTGCTACAAAATGGGAATTTTCCATTGTTTATCAAACAAGTTCTTTTTTAAGCGATATTGATAAAACAAAAATTGCAATTGAAGAAGAGATTGAAGATTATTATGAATTGATTGGTGTAAGAAAAATAGCTCTTGGGAAAAAACTTGCTCATTTAGTAGATATAAGCGGAAGACTTAGATTTCAAAAAAGATGGGCTCAAACTCCCCGTATTCCAAATACTTCTGTTTTGGGTCATATGTTAATAGTTGCATTTTTGGGATATTTTTATTCAATCAAAATCAATGCTTGCCCAAAAAGAGTGGAAAATAACTTTTTTTGTGCTTTGTTTCATGATTTACCGGAAGCTTTAACTAGAGATATTATTTCCCCTGTAAAATATTCTGTTAGTGGATTAGATGATATCATAAGTGAATATGAAATAAATAAAATTAATGAGGAAATTTTACCACTAGTTCCTAGAACTTATATAAATGAATTTAAATATATTTTGGGATTATATGATGGAAAAAAAGATGAATTTTCAAATAAAATAAAAACTGATAAAATTAAAGAAGTAAAAGATTTAAGCGGTTTTAATGAAGACAAATTTAATGCGATAGATGGTAAAGCATTGAAAGAATGTGATAGAATTGCAGCTTTTATTGAAGCTACTTTATCAATATCATACGGAGTTAAATCTAAAGAACTTGTTAAAGGCAAAAAAGAGATATTAAATAGACTAAAACGAAATCCTAAAATAAATAATATAGATTTTTATAAATTATCGTTAGATATTGAAAAATATTTCAATGAAGATTTGGAATAATTACTCCCCTCCAGATTACTGCGGCACATAAAAGATTAGGGTGCTCTGCTGTGTTCCCACCCTGAAGCATTATCCTAAAATTCTATTGCACAGGTCTGAAGAGAAGCATCTGTATTATACTAGAAAATAGTTGAATTTTTCATAAAGATATATTATATTATTTGAAAAATTAAAATTTATTTTTCTACACCATTTAAAATAGGAACAAAATATGAATCTTCTATTTCAATTTTTTCTATATTATTTTTTGTTTTTAAAAATTGAGTAATAATATGTTTACCATTTTTTTCAATCGGTGCTATTAAAATCCCATCAATTTTTAATTGATCAAAAATTTTATTTGGAATTTTTTTAGCAGTAGCAGAATATAATATTCTGTCAAATGGAGCAAAAGTAGGCCATCCATTTTGTCCATCATCATATCTAACATGAATATTTGATAAATTTAAATCTTTGAAAGTTTTTTTTGCTTTCAAAGCTAATTTTTCAATCCTTTCTATAGTAAAAATTCGTCTTGCTAATTTACTTAAAATTGATGCTTGATATCCACTTCCACAGCCAATTTCTAAAATAGAATCAACATTTTTGTCTATTTTCAGATAAGTAGTCATTTTTGCTACTGTTAATGGAGAACTTATCCATTGATTTGATGATAAAGGTAAGGCATCAAGTTTATAAGCATAATGGTTAAATCCTGTTGGCACGAAATATTCTCTTGGCACTTCAGAAAAAGCTTTTTTTATTTTTTCATCTAATAAAAAAATTTTATCAATTTCATTTGCTAAATTTATAGATTTTTGCAGTTTAATTTTTTCTATCATTTCATTCCAATATTTAAATATTTTCTCATTTTTTTTATCTCTTTTAAATTTATAATACTTTTAATACTTTGTTTTCTGTTATCTTTTGTTAGTTTTCCAAAAGGCGAAGAAATAAGTGAATTTTTTCCCATATCGTCATTTGCACTATTTGAAACAATAACATAACATTGATTGATTATAGATAGGCTGTTTGCTATAATTTCAAGATGTCTTTTTCTAGATTTTCCCCAAAGTGCAGGAATAATCACTATATCTGCTCCTTTTATTTTTTCCCAAAGATTTATAAATCTAAGTTCAAAACAGATTAAAATAGCATATTTTATTCCTTCACATTCAAATACTTTAATATCTTCTTCTTTTCCTTTTGTAAAATATTTGTCTTCATTGCCCAATTTGAAAAGTTCATATTTATCTCTTTGAAAAATGATTTTTTCATTGTGTATAAATTTGGCTCTATTATAAAATTTACCATTTTCTTCTTCTAACATAGTCAAACAAACAGTTTTATTATTTGTTAGTTTTGTTAGTTTGTTAGTTATATATTTTGAAAAATCAGCAGCCTTTTTCATATCTTTATAACAAAAATTACTAAGAGATAATTCAGGTGTAACTATAAGGCTTTCCTCTTCACTATTTTTTATTAAAGAAGAGAGTTTTTTAAAATTTTTCTCAAATAAAAAATCATAGTATTTAAATTGTAAAGCAATAACTTTTTTAAAAATCATCAAAAGTTAAACTTCCTTTTGAATAATTAGCAACATTTCCTTCAAAAAAATTTGTTTTTTGCTCGTTGAATTTACTGAAACTATCAACCCATTTTATAGGATTTTTTATATTTTCATAAAGAGGTTTCATTCCTACTGCTTTTAATCTATTATTTGTAAGATATTTTATATATTCTTCTATAATATCATTTGTAAGTCCAAGAATTTGTCCATTTGTAATATATTGTCCCCAAGATATTTCAAGCTTAGTTGCTTCTTCAAACATATGATAAACTTCATCAATTAATTTTTTTGTAAAAAGTTCGGGCCTTTCTTTTTTTGTAGAATTTATCATATTTTGAAAAAGAAGAAGATGAGTTACTTCATCTCTTTGAATCAATCTTATCATTTGAGCAGAACCCAACATTTTACCACTTCTAGCGAGTGTATAAAAAAAAGTAAATCCACTATAAAAATAAAGTCCTTCTAAAATTTGGTTTGCAAACATTGCTTTTACTATTTGTTCATCAGTAGGATTATCGGCCAATTTTTCATAAACACTTGCTATATAATCATTTTTATGTTTAAGTTCTAAATCATTTCTCCACATTTCATATATTTCATCTGTATTATTTGAAATACTATCAACCATGACTGCATAACTTTGAGAATGAAGTGCTTCTTCATAAGCTTGTCTAACAAGTATCAGATTTATTTCTGGAGCTGTTATAAAAGGATTGACATTATCTATTAAATTATTTGTTTGAAGTGAATCCATAAAAATTAATTGTGAAAGAGCTTTATCGTAAGAAGTTTTTTCTTGTTCAGTTAAAAGTTTATAATCTCTTACATCTTGTGTCATATCCACTTCTTTTGGAAACCAAGTATTGTTAAGCATCATATCCCAAAGATTATATGCCCATTGGTATTTTATATTATTAAGTTCAAAAATACCTGTTGGATTTCCACCAAAAATTTTTCTATGATTTACATCTTCTCGTGAAGAAGGATTATATATTTTTTTTCTTTGCATGATAGAATATCCTTTATACTAATTTTATTTTTTCATTTCCAGCTTTGACATATCCTATGACATATCCTTGAGAATTTTGTAAAATATAATCCAAATTTTCTCTATTTGCGATTAAAACCATACCAACACCCATATTAAAAGTTCTAAACATTTCAGTTTCATCTATATATTTTTGCATATATTTAAAAATAGGTAAAACTCTAATATCATTTTTTTGAATAACTGCTGTCAAATGAGAAGGTAATGCTCTAGGTAAATTTTCTATAAGTCCACCTCCTGTTATATGTGCCAAGGCATTTATATAATATTTTAACTTTTTAAAAGTTTTAACATAAATTTTTGTAGGTTCTAAAAGAATATCTATCAATTTCTTTCCATCTATTTCGTCATTAAAATTATGTTTGAGTTTTTCAAAAAATAATTTTCTTACAAGTGAAAAACCGTTTGAATGAATTCCAGAACTAGGAAGTGCTATTAAAATATCCCCCTCTTTTACTTTATTGATTCTATCAAGTTCATCTTTTTCAGCAATTCCAACTGCAAATCCTGCCAAATCAAAATCATCTTTTTTATACATTCCCGGCATTTCGGCAGTTTCTCCACCGATTAAAGCACATTCGCTTTGTAAACATCCCTCACTTATACCTTTTACAACAGTAGCAGTTTCTTCTACCAATAATTTTGCGGTTGCATAATAATCTAAAAAAAACATAGGAGTTGCAAAGTTACAAATAAGATCATTAACACACATAGCAACCAAATCTATACCCACAGTATCAAATTTTTTAGCTTCTATGGCAAGTTTTAATTTTGTGCCAACTCCATCAGTTGCTCCTAAAATAACAGGTTTTTTATAACCAGATGGAAGTTCATAAGCTCCTGCAAATGAACCAATGCCTCCTAAAACATTTTTATCAAATGTTTGTTTGACATACGGTTTTATCTTTTCAACAAATCTAGCACCTTCATCTATATCAACACCAGCATCTTTATAACTAATTTTACTCATGATTATTCCTTCCAATTACAAGGTGGAAATATTTTTTTCAAAAACCAAATAGAAGGACAAAAATTTGTAAATGCCCAAATAACTAACATAATTATGACAAAAACTTGAAATATAATTGCGATTTTAAATATTATTTGATTACCTTGTAAACCAATTATAAAAAATAATAAATTTATTCCAAGCACAATAGAAGTTAATAATCTCTGTATTTTTTGATAGCACATATTTCCTCCTTCTTTTTTTTGATATTTTATCTTTTATATGATAAAATATTGATAAAAGGAGAATAATGAGTATCGTTATAACTGGTGGTATTTGCACAGGCAAAAGCACAGTTTGCAACATTTTAAAAGATAAAGGTTTTTTAATAATAGATGCTGATAAAATAGCTCATAGAGTTTTAAATGAAAATATAAAAGAGATAGAAAAAAATTTTGGTAAACAATATATAAAAAATGATGGAGTTGATAGAAAAGAATTAGGAAAATTAATTTTTTCAAATCCACTAAAAAAAAAGCTTTTAGAAACTTTATTGCATCCTAAAATTCAAGATATTATAAAATCTTTGGAAGAGCAGTATAAAAAAGAAAAAAAAAGATATTTAGTAGATATTCCACTTTTTTATGAAACAAATAATTATAAAGCTGATAAAGTTATTGTTGTATATGCACCCGAAGATATAGAGTTAAAAAGATTGATAAAAAGAGATAATATTTCAAAAGAGGAAGCAAAACAAAGAATAAAGTCTCAAATTGATATAGAAAAGAAAAAAATTTTAGGAGATTTTGTTGTAGACAATTCTAAAGATTTAAAATTTTTAAAAAAAGAAATTTTTAAAACAATCAAATTTATTGGAGAATAAATGCAATTTTCAAAATATAGTGCAAGTGGCAATGATTTTGTTATATTTCATACTTTTATAGAAAAAGATAGAACAAATTTGGCAAAAAAACTTTGTGATAGGCATTCTGGAGTGGGGGCTGACGGACTTATTGTTATTTTACCTGGAAAAAATAATGAATATGATTTTAAATGGCAATTTTATAATAATGATGGTAGTGAGGCTAATATGTGTGGAAATGGTAGTAGAGCAGTGGCTCATTATGCCTATAATAACGGACTTTGTAACAATAAAATGAAATTTCTAACAGGAGCTGGAATCATAGAAGCTAATGTTACAGAAAATATAGTAGAATCGACCCTTACAGAAACTAAAATAATTGATGAAAGTTTTGAAGAGGAAAGTTTTAACTGGTCTTTTTATGATACAGGAGTTCCTCATTTGGTAACATTTGTTAGTGATTTGGATTTGTATGATAAAAATATTGCAAAAAAAATGAGAGATAAATATAATGCTAATGTTAATTTCGCAAAAATAAAAGATGATAAAATCTTTGTTAGAACTTATGAAAGAGGTGTAGAGGATGAAACTTTGGCTTGTGGAACAGGAATGTCTGCTTGTTTTTTTAGAGCTATCAGAGAAAAAAAGATTGTAAATGAAGCAGAAGTTTATCCAAAAAGTAAAGAAAAATTAATATTAACTTATAAAAATAATAAAATATATTTTAAAGGAGAAGTTTTAAAGATTTTCGATATAATAAAGAATATAAAATAAAATTTTACATACATTTTACATACATGGAGGTTAAAATTTGAAGAGAATTTTAACAATATTTTTATTATTTTCATCACTTGTCTTTGCAGGAGGACTGCCATCTTGGTATTATAAAATAAAAAATGTTTCTTTGCAAAAGAAAAAATTTGTGCAAATAATGTTACCACTTATAAAAAAAGCAAATAAAAAAACTTTAGAACAAAGACGATTTGTTATAAAATTTTTTAATAAATTGGAAAAAACAGGTTTTAAAAATATCAAAAAAGATGATTTAATAAAATTGGTAAAAATATCAAAAGAATATAAAATAAAAAATCTTTTTGATAAAAACGAATATCTTTTAAAAATAGATAAAATTCCAGAATCCTTAGCTCTCACTCAAGCAGCCATAGAAAGTGCATGGGGAAAAAGTAGATTTGCAAAATATGCAGATAATATTTTTGGGCAATGGACATATAAAACAAAAGGCTTAATTCCAAAATATAGGGCAAAAGGAAAAACATATAAGATAAAAATATTCCATTCTATACAAGCCTCTGTAAATGCATATGTAGCAAATTTAAATACAAATCGAGCATACAGGAATTTTAGACTTCAAAGATATCAAGCTAGAATATTAAATGAAACATATAGTGGCTTAGATGCAGCACAAACTTTAAGAGATTATTCCCAGTTGAAAGAAAAATATATCCAAATGATTAGTAATTTTATTCAAAAAAATAAATTTTTAAAATATGATATTGCTGATAATAAAGCTAATAAACAAATTTTTACTTCGCTATATGCTTTAAATGTTTTTTAGAGATACTTTTTAAAACAATAATTTTTGTTTTCAAATCTGCTATGTCATTCTTTGTATTAGCAATTTGTATAGATATCATAATAGCTACATTTGGATTTTCTTTAATGCTCCAATATTAACTGATTTGGTTAATGCTATTTTATCATCAATCTTCCTTGTATTATGTAAGTGGATTTTATCGGTCTTAAAAGGCGATTTTTTTTCAGTGATCCCTTGAATTATTTCAGAAATTGAAAAGATTAATTTAGATATAATCCTAAAAGGATAGCATTTTTGACAAATGAATATAATAAGTTACAAGTATTATAAGACATAAAATGAAGATATATCTCAGCCAAAAATTCCTAAAAAAATAGGATATAACAATAGAAAAAGTAAATTTCATCATAAATCTCTTGTAAAAAAGATCTTATTAAAATAGAAAAATTTTCCAACTCAAAAGATAAGTCAAAGTATAAGTATTTACTAACCGATGAGGGTATAAAAGAGAAAATAAAATTAACCAAAAAGTTTATAGAAGGGATTAATAATGGAAGAAAAGGAAACAAAAGTAGTTTTAACAGGAGTTGATATTTCATTTTGGAATTTAGTTGTTTTTATAGTTAAAATAGCATTCGCTTCCATACCAGCATTATTTATTATTTGGTTTGTATTTATGTTATTTGGAGTGGTATTTGGTGGAATGTTTAGTATGTTTATGATTCCTAGAGGATTTTAAATGTTTTTAGAAAAAGATAATAAAATCTTAGTAACAGGCGGAGCAGGATATATAGGTAGCCATACTTTGGTAGAATTATCAAACAATGGATATGATTTTGTAATATATGATAATTTATCAAATTCATATTTAAAAGCTATTAAAAAAGTAGAGCAAATAATACAAAAGCCAATTATTTTTGAACAAGGTGATATAAGGGACAAAAAAACTCTAAAAACTGTTTTTACTCGATATAATATCGACAGTGTCATCCATTTTGCGGGATTAAAAGCAGTAGGAGAGTCTGTTGCAAAACCTCTAAAATATTTTGACAACAATATTAGTGGAACCATATCTCTTTTGGAAATTATGAAAGAATTTAACTGCAAAACTATTGTTTTTAGCTCCTCTGCCACTGTATATGGAGACCCTACTTCTACTCCCATCAAAGAAAACTTTCCAACTGGTGCCACAACAAATCCATATGGAAAAAGCAAGTATTTTATAGAAGAAATTTTGAAAGATTTATACAAAAGTGATAATGCATGGAATATTGCTATATTAAGATATTTCAATCCGGTAGGAGCACATGAAAGCGGATTGATAGGAGAAGATCCTAATGGTATTCCAAACAATCTTATGCCATTTATATCTCAAGTTGCCATAGGAAAAAGAGAATTTTTAAATATTTTTGGAAATGATTATGATACTATTGACGGAACTGGTGTAAGAGATTATATTCATGTAGTTGATTTAGCAAAAGCACATGTAAAAGCGATAGAATATTTATATAAAAATAAAAGATTACTTATAACAAATATCGGAACTGGTAGAGGATATAGTGTGCTTGAAGTAGTAAAAGCATACGAAAAAGCAAGTGGTAAAAATATACCCTATAAAATAGCACCAAGAAGAGCTGGAGATATAGCAAAATGCTTTGCCGATCCAACTTTAGCAAAACAACTTTTAAATTGGAAAGCTGAAAAAAATATAGAACAAATGTGCAAAGATAGTTGGAATTGGCAAAGTAAAAATCCTAACGGATATTGTGAATAAAATGTTAAACTTGGAACGATTTATATTGGGCTGAAACAGGAAAATTGTTCCAGCCTTGTTTTATTTTGATTCTACTTTTCTTGAAAAATATTCTTGTGGATGAGAACAAACTGGACATTTTAAGGGGGCTTTTTTACCATAGTGAACATGTCCACAAACTTCGCAAATCCAAACTTCCTCATCTTCACTTGCAAATTCATGGCCTTCGCTTAAACGAGTTAATAATTCTTTATACATTTTTTCATGTTCAACTTCAACCTTACAAATATTGGTAAAAAGTCTTGCAGCTTCTTTGTTGCCTTCTTCTTTTGCAATTTTGGCAAATTCCGGATACATTGTAAGATTTTCATAACTTTCACCGGCAATTGCATCTTTTAGATTTGCTATAGTGTTGCCCCAAGACTTATCACTATTATTTTTTAAGCGATTATGCAATGCTAATTGTAATTTTGCATGTTGTTTTTCATTATTGGCTGCTCTTTGAAAATGCATCGCTATATCTCTGTAACCCTCTTTTTGAGCTACTTTAGCATAATATTCATATCTGTTTCTAGCTTGAGATTCTCCTGCAAATGCTTTTAACAGATTTACCAAAGTCAAATCACTCGTAATTTTTACCATAGGCTGAGAACAACAAGTCAATTCTCCTCCGCCAACTGTTTGAACTTCTATTACATTGCCACAAATTTCACACTTATAAGTTTCATATTTTCTCATTTTTTCTCCTTATGTAAGAGAGTATATCATTTTAAAGGCTAAAATGTAAAGTAAAAATGCTATAATTTTTTTTATCTGTTTGGCATCCAATTTAAAATGCATTATAGCATTACCTATATAACCTCCAAGAATTGCTGCAATAGCAGTAATTATAAGTAAAATCCAATCTATTTTTACAAAAGAAGAATATGATAAGAAAGAAGCAAAAGTAGAAAAAGGAAGAACAAAGCTAACTGCTATTGCTATTTTTTTGGCATCGTATCCTAAAAGTATCATCAAAGGCAATATCAAACCTCCTCCTCCGATTCCCAAAAGCCCTGAAATATATCCTACTATGCTACCAACAACATAAAGTATCCATTTTTTTTCATATTTGAACTTGGCTTCTTTTTTAGCAAAAAGCATCATACTGGCACTAAAAATCAAAAATGCTACAAATCCCCATTTGACTATATAAACATTAACAAATTTTGAACTATATGCTCCTAATGGTGAAAAAATCATTGAAGATATAACCAAAGGAAATGCAAATCGAACATCAAGTACTTTTCTCTTTAAGTTCATAATACTTGCCGTAATAGTTGTTGAAGTATTAACAAAAAGGGCTATGGCCTTAGCTAAATTAAAACTAAGTCCCAACATATCAAATATTGGAACCAAAGCCACAGCACTTCCAACTCCCCCCATCGCAAAAAATGTAGAGAGAAAAAGTGTTATAAAAAAATATTCCATATAGTGCATCATCTTTTTTCCTCAGAGTTAAGATATTGACAATTTTATATTTTTTGCTTGTCCACCTTTTAGTTTTTTCATAAGCTCTAAAAGACCACCATCTAAACTTTTAGCATCATAACCTTTATATCTTAGATATTCTTTTGCCATATTGGCTCTGTATTCACCAGGACATGCACAAACTATTATTTTATCTTTTGGCAATTCATCAAGTCTATCTGGCAATTTATTATAAGGTATTTTTACAGCAAAACTAGAACTCCAAACAGTTGTTTCAAATGGCTCTCTTATATCCAAAAGTATCGCTTTGTTATCATTAAAAAGCTCTACGAAATTATCTATATCAATTTTCATCTTTTTTACATCTTTTAAAACAGTATTTCTAACCATATTATCCATATCAATCCTTTTTATATTTTTATGTCTTTTGCTTGTCCACCAGAAAATCTATCTACAAGCGAGATAAGCCCTTTGTCCAAATCTTTTGCATTAAAACCTTTATAGATCAAATAATCTTTTGCCATATTTGATCTATAATCTTTAGGACAACTACAAACTATTATTTTATCTTTTGGTAATTCATTCAGCCTATCTGGAAGTTCATTATAAGGAATCTCCAAAGCAAATTTAAAACCCCATACTTTTGTTTCAAAAGGATATCTTATGTCTAAAAGTATAGCTTTATTTGCATTATAAAGTTCAATAAATTCATCTATAGAAACTTTATTTTTTCCAATATCTTTCATCATTGTATTTTTTACTATTTCATCCATTCTATCCATTTTTTGCTCCTATTTATTTTTTTTATCATCTTTATCAAATCCATAAGCAAACATAGGAACATATATCAATGTTAAAAGTGTTCCTACTATCAAACCTCCCACTGCAACATCTGCCAATGGAGAAAGTCTTTCCAAGCCCACAGCTTGTTCCAAAGCTATCGGTATCAATCCTGCAATTGTTCCAAAAGCAGTCATCATGACAGGACGAAATCTAACATTTACACTTTCTAATGCACTTTCAAAAGGCGGTTTTTCTTTTCTGTATTGTTGATAAAAATCGACCAACAAGACTGCATTTTTGATGATAATACCAAACAATAACAATATACCAACAAGACTTGGCATACAACTTGGTTTGTCAAATAGTAACATTCCCCATGCAGCTCCTATCAAAGAAAGCGGAAGAACCACTATCATAACAAGAGATAATCTAACAGATTTATATATAGCAATCAAAGCCATCAATAAAATAATAACACCAATACTAATAGCTTTTATCATTCTATGAAAACTGTCATTCAATGAAACTATGTCGCCTTCTTGTGTTATTTTATATCCGGTTTTATCTATGTGTTTTAAAGCTTTTATAGCATCGTCTGTTATATGAGTTATAGGTCGTTTTGCTCTATAAGAATTGACATCAATACTATAAAGCATATTATCTCTTTCTATTTTAGCTTCAGTTAATCTGTATTTAATTTTGGCTACAGCTTCCAAAGGTATATCTCCAAATTTTGTATGAATAGGCAATAATCTCAAACTTTGGACATTTTTATTAAATTTGCCGTGTAAATAAATTCTAACAAATTGTGTATTCATTGATGCCAAATCAGCATTTAGAGAACTTATTTGTCCTTTTATAGGTATTTGAGCCATAATAGAAAATGGTGTCAATCCATAACTTAAAGCCTTATTTTTATCTACTTCAACTTCTACTTCGCTAAAATTTTTACCCCAGCTAATAGAGGTGCTTGTCAATCCTTTTATACCTTGTATTGCTTTTTTAATTTCTTTGGCTTTTTGAGGTAAATCATTATATTCACTTGATTGTATTCTTACATCAAGAGGTGCTTTGATGCTTGATACTGCAGTTGCACCAAAATCAAAAACATCTGCTCTTTTAATCCCTTTCAATGTATGCAATTCATTTCGTATGTCATTTTCAAGTTGCCATATAGTTTCTTTTCTGTGAAATCTATCAACAGCATTAATAGTTATAGTTGCCTCGGTAGGCAAATTTCCACTACCTAAAGATAAAACTCCATCTTCACTTCCAAAAGCTATAGAACTCATGACAAATTCTTTTCTGCTTTTAAGCCATTTTAAAAATGGTTTAAGTCTATTTTCAGCTTCATTAACAGTATCATTTGTGCTAAAAGCAATTTTAGCTTTTATGATTCCAGTATCCATAGGAGGCATTGTATCTTTTCCAATAAGAGGCATAATAGTTTTTAATGAAACTACTAATACTATTAAAACACCAAGAGTTAAAATAAGTTTTCTTAAAAATGAAAATTTGCCATTTGAAAATCTTAAAACATTTTCGTAAGGTTTTATAAGTTTTCCTAAAGTATTTTCATATAATCTTTCAAACCATAATTCTATTTTTGTTTTTTGTGTCCCATTTTTATATAAATAAATTGACAATTTCGGAATAAGAGTTATAGATAAAAAATATGAACATAACAGTGCTATAATAAGTGTAGAAATAAGAGGTCTAAAAATCTTTTGAGGAAATCCTCCTACGAACATCAAAGGAAACATGATAGCTATGGTTGAAATAGTTCCTGCAAATATAGGATTGACAACCTCTTTTGTTCCTTTTTGTATAGCAACTTCAAGAGTTTCATGAGCAATACTCAAATGCCTTTCAATATTTTCAAGGACAACAACCGCATCATCAACAAGCATTCCAAGAGCTAAAATAATAGCAGTATAAATAACTATATTTAACTCTCCTCCTGTCAAATACAAAACAGCCATTGTTCCAAAAAATACCATAGGGATAGAAACACCAGCAGCTATAATAGCTCTAAAATTACCCAAGAAAAACATCAAAACCAAAAGAGTATAAATAATTGCATCTCTTAATGCTTCTAACATGTTAGTATTAGCTGTTTTGATAAGTGTTCTTTGTGTGTCGCTGATTTGAAATCTAATATTTGGGTATTTTTTTTCCAATTTTTTCATCTCAGCTCTTGCTACATTACTAACTGTTAGCACACTTCCTTCAGGTGCTCTTTGCACAGCTAATGCGATAGCTTTATTTCCATCTCCTATATAGCCCGAAGTTCTTTTTTGATAAGCCCACTTAATTTTTGCTATATCTTTTAACATAATATTAGGAGCAACATGCAATCTTTCAAGTCCACTAATTCTATCTTTTTCTCCATACATAGTAAGTGTAAAAAATCCATTTTTACCTTTTATAAATCCCATTGGAATATCTTTATTTGTAGCTCTTATAACATTGAAAACAGTATTGAAATTCAACTTATATTTTTTTAAGAGCATAGGATTTAATTCTATATTAA
This sequence comes from Campylobacterales bacterium, assembly GCA_027044945.1. Classification (GTDB taxonomy): domain Bacteria; phylum Campylobacterota; class Campylobacteria; order Campylobacterales; family JALSKU01; genus JALSKU01. The sequence goes on along the minus strand of JALUBK010000012.1, from coordinate 21,270 downwards.
TAGCACTTTGATATCCTCCAAAAACTTCAACATTTCCGATAGCTGGATTGCTCAAAAGATAAGGTTTTATAAAACTATCAGCTATTTTTCTAATATCAGCAAGTGAAATATTTTTATTTTTTGGACTCAATGCTATAACATCAACAGGAAGAGTAAAAGCACCTGTAGTATAAACCGCAGGATTTGCTCCCATAGGAAGTTTGGCTTTTACAATAGAAAGAGCATTGCTTACATCCACCGCAGCAGCTTCTAAACCTTTTTTATATCCAAATTCAACTTTTACTATAGAAAAGTTAGGAACATTTACTGAACTTATATCTTTAACAAGTGAAAGTCTTGATACCTCTTCTTCTATAGGTTTTGAAACAGTGCTAGCTGAAACTGCAGCAGTAGCTCCTGGTATTCTAGTAATAACAACAACTGTTGGATAATTGCTATCTGGAAAAAGATTTTTTGGCATCTTCATAAGACCCATAACACCCATAACAAAAATTAAAGCTATGCTACTAAAAAGAAGATATGGTCTTTTATAAAAAAAATCAAACATTTTTATTCTCCTTTAACTTTAATACCAACTCCACCGATAATTTTCAAAAATAGATCTGGTTTGGCTAAAACTATCTCTTTTCCATCAAATTTAGCACTAACAGCAAATCCTTCTTCACCGGAACTTAAAATTTTTACTTTAGTTTGGACAGCTTTATCATTATTAACAATAAAAATATAATTTTTATTGCCTATTTGCAAAATACCATTTAACGGAACTTTAACAGCTTCATTATCAAAAACTATAACTTTTATATCAACTCTTTCTCCTTCATTTGCATCTGTTTTGACATTAGCTCTATATAAATCAAGTCCATTGATTGTTTCATTTAATGGAACTACATGATATTTTTTACCATTATAAATAATGCCTTGAATTTTTTGAGAAGGCGGAAGAGCTATAGCTAAATATTTACCATTTTGATTTGCGATTTTAAGCAATGGGTGTCCTGGCATTGCCATCTCTCCAGCATTTACAAAAGAAGCACTTATTCTACCATTTATTGGAGATTTTATAATAGTATAGCTAATAAGATTTTTTATCTCTTTTATTTTTGTTTCAATAATAGCTACATTATTTTGAAGTGCTTTTATTCCTGCTTTTGTAAGTGCTATTTTATCTGCTTCACCTTGATATTGCTCTATAGAAGCACCTTTTACATCAAGTAATTCTTTTGTTCTTTTATGAGTCAAAAGAAGATTTTTTAAAACAATTCTTTTAGCATCAATATTATTTTTTAATGAATTCATTGAAAGTTGCAAAGCTTGCAAATTTTCTCGTAAATTACTATCATCAAGTCTTAAAACAATTTCACCTTTTTTAACTTTATCTCCCGCTTTTAGACTACTTAAAACTCTCTCAGCCACTTTTGTGCTTATTGTAATATCTTTATCGCTTTTAACAGTAGCTAAATATGGCAAAGTCAATATTACTCTATCTTTTTTAAGCTTCAATGCAGAAACATTTATTTTATATGTTTTTGCCATTCTTATATGAGCTTCTTCTGCTTTTTTCTTCTTTACTGCCCTTACACCAATAATAACCAATACAACAGCTATTATTATCCAAATTAAACCTTTTATATATTTCATTTTACAACCTCCTCTAAATCATTTCCATAAATTACCGCAAGAGTTGCGATATCTTGCCATTTTTTTGCCTCTATTTCAGCCACTGATGCCCTTGCATTAAAAAGAGCATTTTCATATCTCAAATACTCCTCTTCAGTCATTCTTTGATTTTCATATGCTACTTGTGCAACTTTTAATAATTTTTTATTTATTTTCACACTTTTTTTAGCTAATTTTTTACTCACTTTTAATAATTTTAAATCTTTCTCTATTTTTATAACTTTAGATTTTAAAGAATGTTTTACATCAGCAATATTTAGCATTTCACGCTCATAAGCAACCCTGCTTTTTTGAATATTGGTGTATTTTGTTTTATCAAATATAGGAATACTCAAGGACAATCCTATGGAGCCAAAATCGGTATGAAGAGATTTATCATTATTGTATCCATCGGCATAACTTTGAGCATAGTTTGCTTTCAAAAAAAGTGATGGATATAAAGATTCTTGCGATGCTTGAAGTCCTAATTTTTTTGCTTTTAGGACAGCTTTTAAAGGCAATAAGGCAAAAAATTTATCTTTATTTATTCCTCTTTGTTGTTCAAAATCAATACTTTGTTTAATTTTAACACCACTTAAAGTATAAATAACATTTTCTAAAGCATTTTTATTAATATTTATTTTATTTTGAGCTATATCAATATTATTTAGATTTTCATCTATTTTCACAAGAGCGATCTGAGGTAATCTTCCATTTTTAACTTTCAAATAGATATCTTCTCTCATTTTCATTAAAGATTTTCTTTTTGCCTGTAAAGCCAATGATAATTTTTCCAAATATTTCAAATTGGCATCAGCTCCAAGTATTGTAGCTTCTCTTTGAATAAAATTTATTTTTATTTTTTCTTTTTCTGCAAGTTTTAACATATTTGCTTTATCTTTAATTGTATAAAGTGATTTCACAAAAACAGGAAAATCAAAAGACAAACCAAATTTTGTTATGTTTTGACTGAACGGAAGAGGATCTCCATTTCTCAGTCTTTCTGATGTTTCAGTAGGCAAAACAGGTCTCATACTAGAGGGTCTGTTAAAATGCTCATAAGAAACAATTCCATATATTTTTGGGAATAATCTGTCTTGAGCTTGTTTTTTACTTAATTGTGCAATTTTCAAACTCATTTCATCTTTCTTGGAAATAGGCTGATTTTTTAAAGATTGAAATAAATCTCTTATTGTCATTGCATTCAAATTCAAGGTTATTAATAAACCCAAGAAAATGGTTACTTTTTTCAACATGGTTGCTCTCCTTTTAACATTTTTACTATTTTTTTATATACATAAGATGATAATTCTTTTTCGTCACACTCATTACAAACATCAGCATCAATCTTTTGAACAACTCTATTTCTTAAATCTTTTGTAGAGATAAAAAGATTGATAGTCCCAATTATCATAAAATGTATAATAATCGGTTTTACATCAAAAAAACACCCCTTTTCTTCTCCTTTTTTTAAAATATTACTCAACAACAAAAAGATTTTTTTAAGACCTACGAACATATCGCTAGGCAAATTTTTAGCTCCACTTCCAAGTTCAGCCAACATCAAAGATGAAAGATAGGGATTATTCCATGCAAAATTACAAAATGTTTCTATAAATATTTTAAGTTCATCTCTTGGTTTTTTGGCTTTTTTAATATCTAAAACAATTTGTTCATAAATATTATCCAAAAGAGTTTTTATAACTTTTTCATACAGTTTTGCTTTGTTTTTAAAATAATAATATATCATCGCTTTATTAACATCTGCCTTTTTAGCAATAAGATCAACACTAACTCCATCAAATCCATCTTTTGCAAAAAGCTCTATGGCAGAAACAATAATGCGTTGTTTTGTTTTTATACTGTCTCTCTCATTTGTCATCGATATACTCCAACTAACTACTTAGTTAATTCTATCAAATAAAATATAAATTTTTACTTAAAAAATTGGCAAAATAATTTATTTAACTATCCAATTTTTTTGAACAATAACTTTATCTTTATATAAAATTTTACCTAAAAATTTATCTTCTTTTTTATATTTTCCAACACCTTTTGGTGTTCCGCTCATGATTATGTCCCCATCTTGCAAACTCATAAAACTTTTTATCTCTTTTAAGATGGTTTTGGGTTTATATATCATAAGATTTACTCCACCTTTTTGAACTAATTTATCATTGATATACAACTCCAAACTAAGCTCATTAATATCATTTTCAAATGAAACAAATTCACTAAATACAGCTGCACCGTCAAAGCTTTTAGCTCTCTCCCATGGCAAACCTTTATTTTTTAAATAACTTTGCAACTCTCTTTTGGTCAAATCCAAGCCAAAACCAACTCCAGCAATTTTTTGATTGAGTATCAAAAAGCTTATCTCTCCTTCATAATGATTATCAAAACTAACTTCTTTTAATTCATCGCTTATAGAAGAGTTTGGCTTGGCAAACAAAACCATATCTTTTGGTATTTCATTATCAAGTTCTTTAATATGCTCAACATAGTTTCTGCCCACACAAACAATTTTAGAAGGTTCTAATTCCTTTTTTTCAAACATAACAGTATTCATACTTTAGCCTTTTATTTCATCTTTTAGAGTATCTAAAAGTTTATATAATTCATCACTCGCTCTCTCCATTTGTCTAAAATTGTTTATTATTGTAGCTTCGTTTTCAACTCTTTTGTCATCTTTTTCGATAAATTTCATGTTTTCTAAAACTTTCTGATGAATTGTTTTATGAGGATTATCAATCTTTGCATAAGAAGAAGTTTTACCAAATACTTTTTTACCATCATTTTGATACCAAACTCCAAGTTTGCAATGATTGCTATCAATAAATTTAGCATTTTTATCTGCATCTACTATTGTATCATAAGCTTTTGCTTTATAAATAATATGGTCTATTTTAATCATGATCAAAGACATTTGATTTATCATGTCCTGAGTCAATTTTGAAGCTTCTTTTGAATTTCCTTCAAGTTCTTGCATTGTTTTTTTATAATTTTCGACTATTTCAGACACATTATTTGATACTTCAATAATATCTTTTGATTTGGCCACCATATCATTTGTTTCTTGTTTCATTGTATTTATAGATACATTTATCTCGCTTGTCGCTTTTTGTGTTCTTTCAGCCAATTTTCTAACCTCATCAGCAACTACAGCAAAACCTCTTCCATGTTCTCCTGCTCTTGCGGCTTCAATGGCAGCATTCAAAGAAAGTAGATTGGTTTGTTCAGCAATATCTTTAATAAGATCAACTATAGATGTTATATTGCTACTCATTTCATTCAATTCATTTATAGCCACATTTGAATCATTTATCTGGTCTGACAAATTTTGCATATTATCTAAAATTTTTTCAAGCATTGTTAAACTTTTTGTTGATTGGTTGCTGGCATTTTCAGAACTGTTTAAAACTGTATCAAGATCTTTTACCAAATTTGTAGTTTCATTTTGTATTAAATTCAAACCTTTTCCAACATCTCCAACTGCTCTTACTTTTCCTCCAAATATGATAATTTTTTGTTTATCATTTGCATCTTTCATAGCTTTTATACCATTTTGAACCATATGTATAGAAGTTGCAAAATCTCCTTGCATCCCTTCATCACTTAATTGATACGAAAAATCACCTTTTTCTGCACTATTAACTGATTGATTTATTCTATTTGTTAAATCTTTTATGGTATTAACCAATACAAAAAGCTCATGTGTAATAATATCCATTTCATTTCTTATTTTCTTTCTTCTATCAACCACAACAGAAAAATCACCAGTATTGACAATACTTATAACTTTTTTAAATCTATCAATCGAAGCTAAAATAGATTTCATGATATTTCTTGATATAAAAGCAATAGCAAAAAGCACGAGTAAAGAAACAATAGAAGCGATTATCAATACAAGCATTATTTTATCTCTTATTCTTTTAGATGATGCTATTAATGTATTGTCTATAAAATTTTCCATTTTTTTAAGTGAATTTATTTTTTTTGTTATAGTATTAAACCAATAAACTGGATTTACACCAAAATTATTATTTTTTGAAAGTGCTATATTTCTCATTCTTTCAACTTCTGAAAAAGCTACATTACTACTAATTTGTTTATAATGTTGTAAAATTTTACTATTTGCAGTTGTTTTAAAAAGATGTAAAAGCACTTTTTGCTGCGAAACAACCGATATAAATTTATTATGCAAAAAAGGAGTAAAAGAATTTCTTGCAAACACACTTGCAAGCATTGCTCGTTCTATACCAGCTCTTTCTTTGGCAGTAATAAATAGCACCATAGAATTCATTTCATTTCTTATAAGAGGAAATTTTGGAATTGTAGAAAAATTTGCTATCGTATCTAACATAATTGTATTTAAGTGAGTGTAAAAAGCTACTTCTTTTTTAGTGCTTATTGATAAAGTTTTAACTTTTTGTCTCATATCTTTGATACCACTAAAATCAATACGATTTTCAACGATTTTGACATATGGATTATTATGTTTTCGCATATAATTTTCTAAAATAGCTATTTTTTTATCTGTATCTTTTGTCTGTCTTTCTAAAATTGAACCAAATTTATGCCCTTTTGAATTCAAATATCCAGCACTTGCGCCTCTTTCTTTTTGCAATTCATGCACAACATTACTAAGTCTAACAGAAAGCTCTACAACTTTTATGGTATCTTTAGCATCCAAGTAATCTTTATATTCTGATACAAAAGTTGAAGTCGCATAAACAAAAATAGTTATTATCGCAATCCAACCCAATAATAATAGTTTTTTCTTAATTGTCATATTTCCAAGCATAACAGAATCCTTTTGAAAAGATGAAATTTGAGTATTATAACAAATTTTTTATTAAAACAATACCCCTTGATGCAATTTTTTTATATAAAAACTTTTTCTGTGTAAACTTGAATAACCATATTTTTGTATCATTTTTATATGTTCTTTTGTTCCATAACCTTTATGCTTTTCAAAACCGTATTTTGGATAATTTTTCGAGATTTGCAACATATATTTATCTCTACTAACTTTTGCAAGTATGCTTGCCGCACTTACTTCAGGCACTTTATCATCGGCTTTTATCATCCATCTAATACCTTTGACTGCGAAATTTGTATTTCCGTCCATCAAAATATCATAACCATAAAAATGATTTTTTATCTCTTGAAGTGAATTTCTAAGAGCTTTGCTAAGCCCTATCTTGTCTATTGTTTCATTATTTGTAAAAATTATTTTATATTCGCTTGAGGAGATGATTTTGTAAAATAATTCATCTCTTTTTTTTGCAGTTAATTTCTTAGAATCTTTTAAACCGTTTATCTTTTTTTTAAGAACTACCGCAGCAACAACGAGAGGACCAGCAAGTGGTCCTCTTCCTGCTTCATCAATGCCACAAAGTTTTTTATCTTCTTCTGCTTCTACTTCTATTGCCATTTCTTCTGTTTCTATCAGAACTTCTGCCATTTCTTCTGCCTCTTCCGTTATCTCTTCTTTTGCTATTTGCTTGAAATTTTTCAAGTAAATTTTTTGCCTCTTTTTGACTGAAACCTATATGTTCAGGGCCATTTGATGAGTGTTTTGAAAGAAGTAAAGATATAGCCTTTAAAGCGATTTCACTACTGTCATGTTCTAAAACAAGTTTCGACAAAATACTACTTGCTTCATTTTTAATATTTGTTTTTTCAATTTCATCTGCCAATGATTTTAATTCTTTTGCCTTTAACTCAAAAGAACTTGGAATACTTTCAAGACTCAAAGGAGCACCCATGCTTTTTTGGATTCTAACCAATTCTTTAAATTCTATAGGTGTTATCAAAGTGATAGCATGTCCTTTATTTCCAGCTCTTCCAGTTCTTCCTACTCTATGAACATAACTTTCAGGGTCAAAAGGAATATGATAATTAAAAACATGACTTACATCTTTGACATCTAAACCTCTAGCAGCTACATCAGTCGCTACCAAAATATTTATTTTAGAATTTCTAAAATTTTTTATCACTTCTTCTCTTGCTCTTTGATCCATATCACCATGAAGTCCTTTTGCACTATATCCTTTTGATATAAGAGCATCCGCGAGTCTATCAACTTCTATCTTCATCCTACAAAATATGATAGCTTTTGCAGGATCATTATGATCAATCAATCTTACAAGAGCATCATTTCTTTCTCTTTCTTCTATAACATAATAACTTTGTTTTATATCTTTATTTGTAGCATCATTTTTATCAACTACACTTACGACTACGGGGTTATTTAGTATTTTTGCTGCCAAATTTTTAATAGGCTGTGGCATAGTCGCTGAGCAAAGAATAGTTTGTCTTTTTTTAGGAAGATAAGAAAATATATCTTTTATATCCTCTAAAAAACCCATATCAAGCATTTCATCAGCTTCATCAAGAACAACGATTTGAGGATTAAAATTTCTCAATTTTCCACTACTTAATAAATCTTTCAATCTACCTGGATTTGCAACAACTACTTGAGCACCCTTTGAAATAAGAGAAAGTTGTCTTGAATACGAACTTCCTCCATAAACAGTAGCAGTTCTTATACCTGCATATTTACCTAAAGTATAAAGTTCATCTGCAACTTGAGAAGTCAATTCTCTAGTTGGTGTTATTACCAAAAGCCCTGTTTCTTTTAAATTGGCTATTTTATTCATTGTAGGAAGACCAAAAGCTGCTGTTTTTCCAGTTCCTGTATTTGCTTGAGCAACCAAATCTTTACCTTCCATTATAACAGGTATAGCTTTTTCTTGTATAGGACTTGGGACTTTAAAACCAGCATTTTCTATACCCTGGTTTATCTCTTTGCTAAAACCAAAATCTAAAAATTGGCTTTTTATTGTTGAATTTTCTTGCATTAAATTCTTTCTTTTTGTTAAATTTTAATCCAAACCAAAGACTTTAGCCAGATTAAAATGTTTTTAAAAAAAAGAACAGAGTATCGATAAAGTAGCATAGCTTGAATTAAGTAATCATATTATACCTTAAATATTGCCATAAGTCAAAAATTATTTTTTTTGTGCTATAATTTGAAAAATATTTGGGGGGTATGTGATCCTGGTGGACACCGCGGGCTTCAAACCCGTTTGTTTGTGCTGGTGTCAGTTGCGAAGGGAGGTTCGATTCCTCCACCCTCTCGCCATTTTAAATTACTCCGCTATCAACAATCCACAAAAGGCAACTTATGAAAGAATTGGATATAAAAATTTTTTTGGACTCAATGGATAAAGATTTTATATTGATAGATACAAGAAGTCCTGAAGAATTCGACCAATCTCACATCATAGGTAGCATAAATCTTTATTCGCTAAATAATAAAGAAAGAGAAGAAGTAGGCACTCTTTACAAACAATCACCTTTTAAGGCAAAAATGTTAGGAGCTTCTTTGATATGTAAAAATATCAGTTTCCATTTGCAAAACAAACTCGCAAATATCACACCAAAAACAAAAATCTTTTTATATTGCTCAAGAGGAGGATTAAGAAGTGGTTCTTTCGGAACTGTTTTATCGAACATAGGATTTAGAGTTTATAAACTTAAAAACGGATACAAAGCTTACAGAAATTATGTTTTGGATTATCTTGATACTTTCGAATATGATAATTTTTTGGTGCTTGATGGACTCACAGGAAGCGGAAAAAGTGAAATCATAAGAGAGTTTGAAAATAAAATAGATCTTGAAAAATTAGCCAACCATTATGGTTCAAGCTTTGGACAAATCAACGGAGAACAACCAAGCACAAAACAATTTCAAAACAGTATCTTTCATCAGTTAAGAAAAATGGAAAAATATAAATATATCCTAATAGAAGGGGAAAGCAAAAAAATAGGAAAGCTACATGTTCCTCACAGATTGCATCAAAAAATGTTAAAAGCACCTCGAATATGGATAGAAGCATCGCTAAAAGATAGAGTTCAAAGAATCATAAAAGATTATAAAAACATTGATGAAGTTTTTTTTGAAACAGCAATAGAAAAAATAAGACCCTATATAGAAAAAAAATATTTAAATGAAATTATAACATCTTTTTATCAAAAAGATTTGCAAAAATGTGCCTCAATTTTACTCGAAAAATATTATGATAAAGTTTATAAACATAGGGGCGATCACATAGTTAGTATTTATAATGATTCATTGCAATATTCTAAAGAAAAAATAAAAAATTTCATCTCCTCTTTAAATTAAATAAACATTCAGTATAAAAAGCATATAATTGCTTTTGTAGTTGTTATGACAAAGCTTTTGAACAAGTATTCATTAATTTTATCTTTTTCTTATAAAAATAATGAAATAATTTCGGTCAAAGTTTATCATGCGAAAGTAAACGAAAAAAAAACAGAGGAGATTTGGAATGAAAAGATTAATTTCACCAGCTTTGATAGGTATGTTCTTTTTGGCATCAAATGTCAATGCACAAGACTTAAACCTTCAAAAAGAAGTTGAGCAGTTGAAAGCTCAAATGCAAGAGTTGAAAAAAGCTCAAGAAACAATGAACATTACTGCTCTTAGAAAAGAAGTAAATGCAGTAAAAGCTCATGATGCACATGATAACATTAAATTTAATGCTGATTTAAGAAGTGCTTATGATTATATTGATTATAACATAAACGGTCAACATAATAAAACAAATGGTATTTGGACAAATAAATTTGTTTTACATATGTCAGCTCAAGCAGCAAAAAATTTAACATTTCATGGTGCTATAGGTGTTTATAAAACTTTTGGTTATAATAGTGCTGAAGAATATAATAGTTTCCAAAATATGGATTGGTATCCTAATGAAACACCAAGTGGAGATGCAAACTTAAGACTTAAATCAGCATATTTTATCTATTATGGAAATGCAGGTAAAGTTCCTTATACATTAAGTATAGGTAGAAGACCAGCGGTAGATGGACTTTTAGCAAACTGGAGAGAAGAAAACTTTAAACCAACTTCTCCAATATCACACAATATCAACATGGAATTTGATGGAGCAAGTATAGCAGCTCATTTTGGAGATGTTACAGGCATCCCTGGATTTGCTGTAAAAATTTGTTTAGGAAGAGGAAACTCTAATGTTGATTCAAAATATCCTGCATTTGATTACTTTCAGGGAACAATGAGCGGTCAAACTCTAATGAGTCAGCATTATCCTTATGCTCAAACATCATACGATTCAGCAAATATGGATTTAGCAGGTTTCTTAATCAGCTTATATGATGATGGTCAATATAAAGCAAACTTTAACATATTCAAAGGCTGGAATATGATGGGTGCTAGTTTAAATGGTGATATGAATAATGGATATCAAGTTGCTTTAACAGATGTTGGTGATATGACTGGAGGAGTATTATCTCTTGAAAGTATTGGTATAGGTGATGGCTCAAGCGACTTCTTATTTAATACAAATGCATTTGTATCATTTGCTTGGAGCAGAACTGATCCAAAAGGAACACATGGTGTTATGACTAGAAGTGGTGGTATAGTTCAGGGGACAGAAATGCTTGGTTCATCAAAAGATGAAACAGGAACTTCTGTATATATGGGTGTAAATTTCCCTGCTCCTGTTATAGCAAATTCCAGATTTGGACTTGAATACAACCATGGAAGTAAATACTGGAGAAGTTTTGACTATGGAGAAGATACACTTATAGGAAGCAAACTTTCTGCAAGAGGCAATGCTTATGAAGCATTCTATAACTTCCCAATAATTGGTAAAAAACTTATGGGTCAAGTTAGATATACATATATTGATTATAAATATACTGGAAGCGATATGTTCTTTGGACAAACAGGAACTCCAATGAATGTTGATTCAACACCGGGTGCTGTAAAAAGTGCATCTGATTTTAGATTGTCTGTAAGATACAGATACTAAGATTTTTATGCAAAAAGATTTTACAAAGAGAGTATTTTTACTCTCTTTGTTTCTATTGCTCACTGCTTACTACCGCCTATTAGCTTTTCCTGCCACTCAAGTTCCCGGTGATTTAAAAGATATAAATGCCACTTCAAAAGCATGGCTTAGCTCAAATGATTATAATATTACTCTTTATAGTATAGACAATAATATCTCTTTAAAAAAAAATATAACTGTTAAAAGTATTTATAATAAAAATGATATTGCTCTTTTAGCAACTTTTTCTTTTCAAAATAATTCCAAAACAAAAATAAATAAATTTTATATACAATATCCTACAAATCATAGTTCAAATCTTCCTTATGTAAATGGAGGTGATTTGAATAATAGTGTCAATGTCGTAGGAGTAGAAAGAAATTATCAAAATTTTACAAAAATAGATAATAATATTTCTTACGAAAACAATCAAACCATTTTTTATTCACAAAATAAAACTAAAATAATAAAAACAATAATTTTTGGATATGTCTCAAATGGACTAGAAAAGTATAAGCTTTTTACCGATAACAATCAAACTTTAAGTATAGGCTCAAATAAAAATAAGTTTTTTTTAATTAAAAATTTTGACAATAATATTTCAAATTTTTATGTTTCTTTTGGAATTTATCACAAAGATGCAAACAAATCAATAAAATATATATCTAAATGGATAAAAATAGATCTGCAAAACAATATGCAAATTCCTATAGATTTAAACAATAATTCAAATAATCTCAATCTTGAAGATGGAAAAAAAATCTTTATACAAAACTGTATAGCCTGTCACAGATACAATGCAAACACAACTGCCCCTAAAAATATAGCCCCAATGCTAACAAATATAGGAGGATATGCAAATAAAAAATTTTTAAAAGAATCATTACTAAATCCATCAAAATTCATAAATCCAAAATTTCAACAAGCCATAAAATCAGGCAAAATCATGTCAATGCCCTCTTTTAGCTGGCTAAGCAATAAAGATTTTAATAATTTACTCTATTTTTTAGAAAGTTTAAAAGCTAATTAACTACCAATCTGTGAAAAGAACTTCATAATATAAATTGATGTATAATTTAATTTTTTAAGTTAATTAGACCACTGCACAGTATTTATTTCATCTTCTAAATCTTTAATTATTTTTAATATTTCTTCAAAGCTAAGAGCTTTATCAAAAATCATATGTTCCATTGCCTTATAATCTTTTTTTAATTCATTTATACGCTCAACAGAAGGTAAAAGCTTAAAACTTCCTGGCCTAGCATCTTCAAATTTCGCCCAAGCAGCAGGATAAAATTTTTGTTTAAAAGATACTACCTGTTCTAATAGTTGCATATCTATTAATGCTTCTGTTTTAACTGATGATTTTGCCATAACCGCAAGATCATAGTAGTGGCGTGAATACCTTGGTGGCAAAGGTTTGCTTAAGATTCTATTTGATTCTTGATGTAAAATAGTTGCTTTCTCCCAAAAAGTTCTTTTAGCAACAATAGCATTAACTTTACATTTGGTTCTTTTAAAAACAATAGGAAATTGTTTAGCTGCATATGATTCAATCTCGAAATAGCCTGATGGTAACCAAGATGCCAAAGGTCCAATCTCTAGTAAAATTTCTGTTCTTAAATAAGCATCTTCAAAAGCAGCAGGATAGATTATTTTAATATTATATGGATTATCTATATCTATTTTGCAACTACACAAAGGAGAAACAATTTTTTTTACAATAGGAAATAACTTTTGTTCAATATAAATAAGTGCTTTTTTATTAACCTTTTCATTAAATTTAACTTGTTGATTTTTAGAAATTCTATCCACTTTAGGATCTTCTTCTGCTACTTCTCGCCAATCAAGGATCAAATCAATATCTTCAGAAAACCTGCCAATTAAGTTAAATATTTTAGAAAGTGATGTTCCGCCTTTAAACATTAAGATCTTATTTAATTTATTGTCCAAAAAAATCTTATCTAAAACCCAAACTACCCAAAAATCTTTTTCTACAATAGCAGGACGAATACCCATCAAGTTAGCAGTCTCCCAAAAAAGTTCTTTTCTCTCCTTATTCGAGAGATTTGCAACTTTATTCACCGTTTATCTCTTTTTTAAATATTTTTTTTATGACTTCATAAATCCATGAAGTTGATATTTGTGTGTCTTTGAGTATCTTATCATACATGTTTTCATCTATTTGTTGCCGAATTTTTTTAATAATCACTTCAGTAATATGCTCTTGCCCTAAAGCTTTGAGTGCCTGCACAATAAGCGAACTCTCTTTATATTTAAAACCGATATTTTTTAAAGAAGATTTTTTAAATTCGAGCATTGTTTTCATGATATCGTAATTTCTATTTGGACCATCGCTAAGATATATATATTTAGCAGGAATTTGAGTAGAAAGTCCTAATATATTAAGTGCACTTTCACCGGAAATTTCAATATGCCAATTAAATTTTCTAGCAATAGCTCTAGCTACTTGGTCAATATTTGGACTCATAGTCTGCTTGAGCAATTTACTATACTTGGGGTAATCATAAATACCGCGAGCAATACGGCGTATCTTACCTTGTTTAACAAGCTCACAAAGAAGATTATCTGTTTGTGAACGACTAAATTTTCCTAGTAAATCTTTTGATGAAAATACCCACCCCCTACCATGTCCTGATATAAAATAAAATGCTTTATCTGTGAGGTTTTGCAAAGGTTTTCCTTAATAAATAAATCTAGAAAAAAGTATACTTTTTTCTAGATTTAAAAATACTTAAAGCTAATTAAATTTTTTTCAAAAATTGCAAAAATCCTTTTATAATCTCTTTAGGCTCAGGAGGACAACCTTTGATATGATGAGTAACTGGCAATATTTTATCTATATCTTTTTTAATAGCAAAATTCTTTTCAAAAGGACAATCTCCTAATGTTATAACCCATTTTGGAAAAGGAACTTGTTCATAAGCTTCTATCAAATGGTGCGACATATTGACAGTATTTACACCGCTTACAAGTAAAACATCTGCATGTCTTGGACTTGCTACAAAATAAATCCCAAGTCTTTCAAGATCATAATAAGGATTTGAAAGAGCCCCGCATTCAGCTCCACAGGCATTACAGCTACCACTATCTACATATCTAATAGCAAGACTTCCGGCAAAGTTTTTACTAATACTTTCTTTTAATTCTTTTTTTATTTCTTCCAATTCATTATCTATTTCAAGATTTTCAGTTTTTATACCTTCTGCAAATCTTTTTTGCCAAAATCGTATCATTTTATCCCTTTACATTCAACATTCATAATTTTATAAATCATTACCGGCATAACTTAAATCACAACTTTTATTGATAAGAGGAAAATCTGCCATAATATTGCCACTCATCATAGTGTGCAATGCTTGCCAGTTTAAAAAGCTAGGATCTCTAGAAAAAAATCTGTCTATAACACCATTTTTTATTTTCACAAACATAAATAATTCGCCAATAGAACTCTCAACAAAAGAATAATATTCTCCAT
Organism: Campylobacterales bacterium; assembly: GCA_027044945.1. Taxonomy (GTDB): domain Bacteria; phylum Campylobacterota; class Campylobacteria; order Campylobacterales; family JALSKU01; genus JALSKU01. The sequence goes on along the minus strand of JALUBK010000012.1, from coordinate 6,228 downwards.
CAAAAAATTCATTAAATTCAATTTTTTTTTCTTCAAAATTTATAAAATTTCTAATCATTTCGATAGAATTAAAAACTTCTTTCAATCTTATTTTAAATCGAGCAGCAACATCTCCTGTTTTTTCTTTTTGCTGAATAAAACCGTGTTCTTTATAAAAATTATTATTTCTTGTATCCATTTCAACACCACTAGCTTTTGCCATAACTCCTACACAAGAATATTTTATAGCATTTTGAGTTGTTAAAATTCCCGTTGTATCAAGTCTGTCCCAAAGAGATGGTATGTCTATAATCCAATCCTCAAACCATTTCATCTCTTTTTCAAGATTATCAAAAAAAGTAATTATTTTATTTTTATCAAACTCTTTTGAATATCCTCTAATAGCTCCAAAGCCAAATCTATGGCCACAAATAGTTTGCAAAATTCTTTTCAACTCTTCACTTTTTTTAGAACAAAATGCTAAAGCAGGAGCAAAACCACCATCATTTGGAATAGCACCCAAATCAGCTATATGATTGGCACATCTTTCAATTTCCAATAACAAAGCATTATATTTTTTTATATTCAATGGAATATTTTGATGTGTTGCTTGTGCTAAAATATTCAAATATGCATTTTGATAACCAAGAGAGTCTTTACCGCTTATTTTTTCAATAATAGAAAAGATTTCTAAAGGTTTTTTATTTTCACACATTTTTTCAATACCTTTGTATGTGTAAAAATGTCTAACCTCCAAATGAAGTATATTTTCCCCTTCTTGTGAAAATTGAAAATGTCCTGGCTCAATAATACCAGCATGAATTGGACCAACAGATACTTCAAATACTCCATCGCCGTCTATAACTTCATATTTATATGGTTTAGGCTCACTAAAGTCTATCTCTTTTTGATTAAAATCTTTTTTCATTGGATGTATATCGGGAAATCTTTCATGATGATTTAATACTCTATTGTCAAAACTACCTTCAAATTCGATTCCAAAATCATCTTTTATTTTTCTTTCAAACCATATCGCACCAGGATATTTTTTTGTAATGCTTTTAATAATTGGTTTATTTTTATCAACAACAGTTCTTTCTGTTTTATTTTCATAAATATCTATTATTTCAAAATTATCTCCATTGTCATTTGCAAATCTTGCAATAAATCTCATAGTTTTATCCTCGCTTTAATACAAATATTCTTTATCATCCTATACTCTCAAGAAAATTAAATACTTTTGGCAAAAGTAACGAAAGTGTAGATGCGGAAAAAATCATCAAAGCAAATAATTCTGAGCTATAAACAACTTTTTTATTTTCAATTCCTTCATATTTCATGGATTGATAAACTTCTATAAATTTATAAAATATGATAGATAAAAATATCAATAAAGCCCCTATGCCAAAAAGCATGATTATTAAGTGATCGGAATTTTTTGCTAATTTTATCATAGAACCAAATCCATAAATTTCACTGAAAAACATAGGACTTGGAGGAAGAGAAATGATAGCCAGCATCAAAAGAGATACAATGAAAACAAAACTTTTACCCTTAAAACCGCTATATCCTCTTAAAGCACCTGCTATATGGTATTTACCATTAGATTCTAAAACACCTGTAGAAAGAAAAAGTGCAGGTTTTAAAAAAGCATGAGCCCCAAAATGCAAAAGTGCTGCAAAATGTGCACCACTAACCCAAAATATGGATATAATAGCCATATGCTCAATACCACTTAAACTAAAAAGTCTCATAAAATCTTTCACTCTGTAAATTAAAAAAGATATAACAAAAAGAGTTAAAATAATATATATAAAACTAAAATCTATCAAATGTGAATAATTTATCTCTTTTGCTATAGTTGAAAATTTGAAAAATCCTATCATAATAGCACTTTCCAAAATACCGCTAAAAAGGGCGGCAACTGGATAAAATGATGCTCTTTCTATATTTGCAAGCCATAATGTCATAGGGAAAAAACCCATTTTTATAAAACTTCCAACAGCAACAAAAGCAAATCCTATTTCAAACAAATAACTATTTTTTATCTCTTTTGCTGATTTTAAAAGCATAGAAAAATTCATAGCATTTTCGCCAAGCAATGGCTTTGCACTTGCATATATAAGAATAATGCCAAACAAAATCAAAGATACCGCAATAGCTCCAACAATCATATAATTCCAAGCTTCTTTATGCGTTGAAGAAGTTGCATTTGTTTTTATCATATAAACTGTGCTTAAAGTTGCCATTTCCAATCCAATCCAATAAACACCCATATTGTTTGATAAAATTGAAACAGTAAGACCTATCCAAAATAGAGCAAAAAAACGATAAAAATTTTTATAAGCATTTTGGGATATGCTAACATGTTTATCCAAATTTACAAGAGCAAGAGAAATACCTATTCCAACAATAGATGATACTAATAAAACATATTTTGATAAATTGTTCAATATGAAAATATCACCATAATAATGAATATCGCCTTTATAAAAAGATAAAACAGTAGGAAAAAGTATCAACAATGCTATAAAAGGCACAATTTTTTTTACTTTTTGAATATCAAAAAATGTAACTAAAAAAATAATAATTGGGGGAGCCAGAAATTCAAACATTTTGCATTTCCTCTTTTTTAAATAATAAATTTATAACAACAATCGCCATCAATAAATCGAAAAATATTCCAAGCTCAATAAGCATCGGCATACCATTAGTAGCACTGATACTTAGCAAAAAAAGTGCATTTTCCATACTCAAAAAACCTACAATTTTAGGAGCTATATGTTTATGTTCTAACATTAGAATAAGAGATAAAAACATAGAAGCAATGGAAATAGCAACATAATTTTGATTGCCTCCTATCATATGAACAATCGGTGCAGTCAAGTAAAAAGTAAAAACTATGACAGCAGGGATTAGCATAACAGAATAAGGTGTTTTGATATTTGGTTGCACTTGTCTTTTTAAAATAAATCTTTTACTCAAAATTTTTAATACATAAGGAACAACTATACCTTTTAAAAGTATTGTTATAGAACCAGTTATTATCATAGCAACATCATGCAAATTTTTACCTATTAATATAGCTGTTATACCAAGAGAAATAGAGTTTAAACTATACCATACGAGCAATCTATAAAGTCTTGTTGTAAAAAGTGCTATTATAAGATTTGCTAAAAATAATCCTATAAAAAAATCAATCACTTAACTCCTCCTAAAACATAAAAACTAATCAAGCTTAAAAAAGCAAAAACAATAGCAACACCTAAAAGATTTGGAACTTTAAAGAGTCTAAGTTTTGCCATATTTGTTTCTACCAAAGCAACAGCAACTGCTATACAAAAAATCTTAAAAACAAAAAAGACAAATGATATCAAGGGATTGGAACTTAAACCAAAAGGCAAAAATAATGAAGCGAACAAAGAGGCAAAAATAATAAATTTTAAAGAACCTGCAATTTCTACAATTCCCAAATAAGCTCCACTAACATCGAGTATCATTGTTTCATGAACCATTGTAAGTTCCAAATGTGTTTCAGGGTTATCTACTGGAATTCGACCAGTTTCAGCTAACAAAAGAATAAAAAAACTGATAAAAGCAAAAACAAAACTTGCCATATGATTTGATGGAAAATAATTATTTAAATTTACTGCTGCTTTTGCGACACCTAAGTTGCCTGCCATAAGAGATAAACTGAAAATAGTAAGCACCATGGCTGGTTCAACCAAAGCTGATATAAAAGCTTCTCTACTAGAGCCAATACCCCCAAAACTATTACCACTATCAAGCCCCAAAAGCATCAAAAAGAAAGTTGAAAGAGACATTAAACCAGTTATTGTAAAAGCATCAACAAAACTTACATAATAGCTTCCTTTAAAAATAGGAGGCAAGAAAAATAATACTAAAACCAACGGAGCCAATATCAAAAAAGGTGCAACTCTTGTTATGGCACTTGCTTCTTCGCTAATAATAACTTCTTTTGAAAAAAGTTTTAAAAAGTTTTTATATGGCTGAAAAATAGAAACTGGTTTTTTAAACAAAAGCCACATTTTAAATGATTTGATAAAACCTAAAATCAAAGGAGAAATCAAAGCAAGAAAAAAAATAGAAAAAAAATAATATATTAAATTCATTTTTTATCTCCAATAATTAATATTTTTACCGATGCTATAAGAATAATTATCTCTAAAGCAAACATTGACCAACTAAAACTATGTGCAATTATCCTGTAACCAAATAAAACACTAAGCATAAGATTAAAAATAATAGCAGAATATCTTGTTTGCTCAAAATGTGCTAGTTTATAAACAAAATAACTTATTTTATTAACTAAATTTTTTGTTCCTTTATAAAGAGATTTTTCAAATAAAGGTGCAACATGAACTTCATATAGCGAAGTTGAAAATTTTGTTTCGTGTCCATGAATAATTTGTTTTTGAAAATGTTCTTTTGGGTGATAAAGCCAACTAAAAAATCTTCTAATAGGACCAGCAAAACCTGTGGCAGAATATTGTGTTCTACTTGTAAGTTTATTGCCACAACTCCAAGAATTTTTTATCCTTACAGGAAGTTTCAAACTTTTATAAGCAATATAAATAACCCAAACGATTACTAATAATGCTATAAGTAAAATAATAGGGCTCACAACTCCACCATTATCGCTGATAGAATGAATATTTAAAAAACCACCTTTAAAAATATCATTATAAATATGAACTTGATGAAGACCTGATGTAGCTTTGTCGAAAAGTTTTATATAAAAAGGGGTAATTAACATTAAAGATATGATAACCAAACTCATCAAAATCATACCAATTTGCATAAAAATATTTGATTCTTTGGCGTGTTTAGCATTTACACTTCTTTGTAATCCTAAAAATGTTATTCCATAAGCTTTTACAAAACAGGCTATTGCCAATCCACCAGTTAGAGCCAAAGCAAAAATAGCAAAAGGAATTGAAATCTTTAAAGATAAAGTATTAATATGACTTGATGATAGCATTGATTGAAAAATCATCCATTCACTCAAAAATCCATTTGTCGGCGGTAAAGCGGTAATACTAACTGATGCCAATAAAAATGTTAAAGCTGTTATTGGCATAGTTTTGATAAGACCGCCATATTTTTCCATATTTTTTGTATGAGTTTGATGCAAAACACTTCCTGCACCCATAAATAAAAGAGATTTGAAACTCATATGGTTAAATGTATGAAAAAGTGCCGCAATAAAAGCAAAACTACTCAATGCATGAAGACCCAAAGTATCAAATATCATACCCATTCCAAAACCTATCAAAATAATACCTATATTTTCTATAGAGTGATTTGCAAGAAGGGCTTTTATATCATGTTCGCTTAGAGCATATAAAACACCTACCAAAGCAGATAAAGAACCGAGTGTCAAAATAATTATACTCCACTCAAGAGGCCAAGGATAAAGCACATAAAATAAAAATCTAAAAAGACCATAAATCGCAACTTTCAGCATAACTCCACTCATCAATGCACTCACAGCACTTGGAGCTTCGGGATGGGCATAAGGAAGCCATACATGAAAAGGAACAACTCCTGCTTTGCTTAAAAATCCAAAACTCATAAAAACAAATAATAAAGTAGGATATGCAAAATTCTTTGCTATAATTTGTGCTTCATTTAAGTTTATATTCAAATTTCCATTTGAAATGATCAAGAAAAAAAGAAGTAAAAAAACAAAGCCAAAATGTGTCATAAAAAAATAAAATTTTGCAGCATCTCTTGTTGATTTTTCTTCTGGATTTGTTAAAATAAGTTGCCAAGAAGTAAGACTCATGACTTCCCAAAAGAAAAGAAACAACAAAAGATTATTTGATACAACAACCCCCATCATGGACAGAATAAAACCAAAATAATGTATATAATAATATACATTTCTTTTAGAACCTTTTGTGTATCCAAAAGAATAAAACATATTTGGCACAGCACCCAAAACAATTAAAAATAAAAATAGTATGGATAAAGAATCAAAAATAAACAATTTAAAAACCTCATAAACATAATTTAAAGCTGTAAGGTCAGCTGTAGGATCAGCCCAAAAAGCAACTAGTGAGCATCTAATAACATTTCATAAAAGTGGGGGGAGATTATATCCAAAATTTACTTAAAAAATTATTTTATTTAATCTTTAGAACAATTTTTAGCTATATCATTAAGTAGTTTTTCGGTTTCTTCTTTTTTATTTCTATAGTTTTTTGATTTTACAAGAGATGATTT
>JALUBK010000011.1 GCA_027044945.1 Campylobacterales bacterium | reverse complement strand
AGCTGAGGAAAATGGTGTAGAAGGCTTTGTGATACCAGGAGCTGATATAAAAGATTTAAAAAGAGCAAAAGAGATAGCATATAAATATCCAGAAATTTATTATGCGGTAGGAGTTCATCCATATAATATTGATGAATATGATGAAAAAACTTTAAAAGAGCATTTAAAAAATAAAAAATGTATTGCTATTGGTGAATGCGGATTGGATTATTTTAGATTGCCCAAAAACGATGAAGATAGAAAAAAAGAAAAGCAAAGTCAAAAAGATATTTTTAAAAAACAAATTGAATTATCATTTGAGTATAAAAAACCTTTAATTATTCACTCAAGAGAAGCAAATCAAGATAGTTTTGATATTCTTAAAAGTTATGGTTTTTTTAAGCAATGTGCTATTTTGCATTGTTTTAATGCGAGTGAACTTTTGTTGGAATTAGAAAATAAAGGGTTTTATTTTGGGATAGGCGGAGTTTTAACATTTAAAAATGCAAAAAAATTAGTTGAAATTTTACCTAAAATTCCTCTTGAAAAAATAGTTTTAGAAACTGATGCTCCTTATCTTACCCCACATCCTCACAGAGGAGAGAGAAATGAACCTTTTTATACAACTTTAGTTGCTAAAAAAATTGCAGAAATTAGAAAAATAAGTTATGAAAATGTTTGTAAAATAACTACTGAAAATGCAAAAAGAGTTTTTAAAGAGTTTTTAGGGTAAAATAAACTAATTTTTTGAAGGAATTTGAATTTGATAAAATTATTTTTGGTTATATTGATTTGTGTGCAGTCATCTTGGGCATTTTTAACCACACAAAATAATTATGCAAAAGAGATACAGATTTTAAAAAGTTTTGATATAAGTCCAACTTTTTTAAAAGATCCTATATTTATATCCATGCAAGATAGATTGGATAGATATAGAACAAAACATTTTTTAAGAACATTAGAAGCTGGTCATGTGTTTGTGCCGATTTTAACAAATATGATTGCAAAAAGTAAAATTCCAAAAGCTTTTTTATATCTTGCCATGGTAGAATCAGGTTTTTCTGCGGAAGCTAAATCAAAAACAAAAGCAGTTGGTCTTTGGCAATTTATGCCTCAAACTGCAAAAAATCTTGGATTAAAAATAAATAGATATATTGACGAGCGAAGAGATCCGATAAAATCCACAAAAGTAGCCATAAAATATCTTAAATTTCTTCATGCAAGATTTGGTAAATGGTATTTGGCTGCATTGGCATATAATTGTGGAGAAGGGGCTCTTAGTAGGGCTATTAAAGAAGCAGGAACTGATAAATTATCTGTTTTGATAAATAATAAAAAAAGATATTTGCCAGAAGAAAGCAGAATGTATCTTAGAAAAATTATTACTATGGCAAATCTTTCAAACAATGAGGATTTTATGACAGAAAATAATGCTGATCATCTTATGAATAGAGGGAATCATTCTTCTTTGGTGACAGTAAAAGTAAAAGGAGGAGTTTCTCTTCAAAAAATTGCCAATAGTATTGGAATATCTTCAAAAGAATTAAAAAATTATAACCCACAATTAAAATATTATTTTACACCTCCTTATAAGAAAGAATATTCTATATATATTCCATATACAAAATATTTACAATTTACAAGAAATTATAAATCTTCAAAAGGACATAGAATATTTTATACTTATTTAGTTAAAAAAGGAGACAGTCTTTATTCTATTGGAAAAAAATTTGGCATATCGTATCAAATCATTAAAGATTTTAATCATTTAAAAAATAATATTTTGAGCTTAAATAAAAAACTTATTATTCCTTCAACTAAGCCGTTGTTTGTTAAATATATTGTAAAAAAAGGTGATACATTGTCTTTCATAGCAAAAAAATTCAAAGTAAAAGTTAAAAAAATCATGGAAGCAAATAATATGAAAAATACATTTTTAAGATTAGGAAGAAAAATTGTTATACCAGATTAGAAAAATCATTATTTTATCTTTAATATTATTTTTTGTCGGCTGTTCTACTATACCTAGAAACTATTATTATGAGGGACATTATTATCATCCGATTTCTCACAAAATAAATAATTCTATTGCAATGCAAAAAGCTACAATGAGACCATATAGTGTCGATGGTAAAATGTATTATCCTACCATTGTTCAAACAGGTAATACTTATACAGGCATTGCAAGTTGGTATGGACCTAATTTTCACGGAAAAAGAACTTCTGATGGAGAATATTACAATATGTATGCCATGACTGCAGCAAATAAAACTTTACCAATGAATACAATAGTTAAAGTAACAAATCTTTTAAATGGTAAAAGTGTAATAGTAAGAATAAATGACAGAGGTCCATTTGTAAAAAATAGAATAATAGATTTATCGTATGCAGCTGCAAATAAACTTGATATTGTCTCAAGTGGAACTGCTCCTGTGCGATTGAGAATTTTAGGATTTAATGGAAAAATTATTCCTTCTTCGGAAAAAAGAGAAAGTGTTAGATTGTCTGATTTTTCAGTTCAAATAGGTTCTTTTAGAAATCCTTCTGGAGCTAAGATATATCAACAAAGATATAATAATTATTTAAATAGATATAAAACTATTATTGTTAAAGGTATATATGAAAATAGACCTATTTATAGAGTTTGGCTTAGTGGATTTAAAAGTGAAAATGAAGCAAGAGATTTTATAAGTGAAGGTAATTTTAGGGGTGCTTTTATAATTAGGAGATAGAATGAGTAATATAATAAGAAAAACAAAAGAAACTGATATAAAACTTAGTTTAAAATTGGATGGAGTAAATGAGTATAATATTGATACAGGAATAGGTTTTTTTGATCATATGCTTGAAGCCCTTTCAAAACATTCTTTAATAGATATAAATTTGATCTGTAAAGGTGATTTGGAAGTAGATTTTCATCATAGCATAGAAGATATTGGTATAGTTTTAGGCAAAGCATTGAAAGAAGAAATATATCCTATTAAAAATATAGAAAGATTTGGTGAAGCCACTATTGTCATGGATGAAGCTTGTGTGAAATGTTCTTTGGATTTATCAAATAGAGCTTATCTTTTTTATAATATTAAATTGTTTGGTAAAATTGGTAATTTTGATGCTGAACTTATTGAAGAATTTTTTAGAGCCATGATTGTTAATGCCGGTATCAATGCTCATATAGTAAAAAAAAGAGGAAGCAATAAGCATCATATTGCTGAAGCAACATTTAAGGCTTTTGCTGTTGCATTAAGAAGAGCTCTAAGTGAAAATAAAAAAATAGGTATCCCTAGCACTAAAGGTATTTTATGAATTTAAAGCTTGTGGTATTTGATGTGGATGGTTGTATGACACATGGCGATATAACTTACGACAATAATGCAAATGAATTGAAAACTTTTAATGTAAAAGATGGATTGGCTATTGTTACTTTACACAAAATTGGTATTAAAACAGCTATTATTACAGGAAGAAAATCTATAATTGTAGAAAATAGAGCAAAAGAATTAAAAATTGATTTTTTATTTCAAGGTGTTAAAAATAAACTTCAAAAATTAAATACTATTTTACAAAACGAAGGATTTAGTTATGAAAATGTTGCTTATATTGGTGATGATATAAACGATGCTCCAATTTTAAAAAAAGTAGGTTACTCTTTTGCGCCATCTGATGCAACTCAATATGCAAAAAAAGCTTCTAAAATTGTTTTAACAAATAAAGGTGGAGATGGAGCTGTAAGAGAAATGATCGACATGCTTATGGAAAAATCATGTTTGAAAGAGAGGTTTGAAAAAATTTGGGAGTAAGATTTTTATCTTTTTTTATAGTTTTTTTTGTTTTTTCATCTATTTTTCTTTTTTATAAAAAAGTTAAGACTTTACATTATACAAAATCAAATTATGAAAAGCCTATTATGCAATTTAACAATGTAAAAACTTATGTTATTTCAACTGATGGTATAAAAGCTTTTATTGAAGCAAAAATAGCTAAAAGATTTAAAGATAGAGATGAATTGTATTTTATACATTCAAATCGTAAAACAAAAAAAACAAAAGAGCAACTCTCGGCCAATAAAGGAATTTTAAAAAATAATTTTTTATATCTTTATGGAAATGTTATATATAAAAATGATCAAAATACAACTTTAACAAGTAATACAGTAGTTTATAATATAAAAAAAGATATACTTTCAAGCAAAACTAAATTTAAATTGATTTTTAATAAAAATGTTGTTATCGGAAAATCATTTATTTATTTTAAAAAGCAGAAAAAATTATTTGCATCCAATATTAAAGCCAATATCATTATGGAGAAAAAATGAAATATTTTATAATTTGTTTATTTTTAATCGTTAATATAATTTATGCAAAAACTGAAAATGTTGAAATAACTTCAAAAAATTTTGAAGCAAATGAAGCTAAAATGATATCTAATTTTTCAGGAAATGTTATAGTGACAAAAGGATATGATACTATTCATGCGGATAAAGTAACTATTTATTTTGATAAAAAAAAGAATCCTATCAAATATATAGCAACAGGAAATACTAAATTTAAATTGATGTTAAATAAAAAACATTATTCAGGATATGCTAATAAAATTATATATAATCCAATTAAAGAAATTTATCATTTTATCGGAAATGTTTTTTTACAAGATGTAGATTCTGATAAAAAAATTTATGGCGAAGATATAAAAATAGATCAAAAAAATGGAAAATATAGTGTTAATAGCGACAATATAAAACCAGTTAAATTTATATTTAAAGTAAAAGATAAAAATAGTGATTGAAGTTATTAATGCATCTTTTTTAAAATCTTGCACAACAAAAGATAATATGATAGATGAAGGGATGAGTGAAATAGCTTTTTTAGGAAGAAGTAATGTTGGCAAAAGTTCTTTTATTAATAGTTTGCTAAATAGAAAAAATTTAGCAAAAAGTTCATCTACTCCCGGAAAAACAAGACTTATTAATTTTTTTGAAATTACATACAGAAAAAATCAAGAAAAATATTTATGTAGATTTGTTGATTTACCTGGTTTTGGATATGCTAAAGTTTCAAAAAGTATGCAAGAAGAGTGGAGTAAGCATTTAAATAATTTTATAATCAATAGAGCTTCTATAAGAGTTTTTGTTCATTTGATAGATGCAAGACATCCTAATCAAACTATCGATAAAAATGTTAAGGACTTTTTGAAAACTATTAAAAAAAATGATCAAAGAATTATTGAAATTTTTACCAAATGTGACAAATTAAATCAAAAAGAACTTTTTAAATTGAAAAAGGAGTTTCAAAATGGTATATTTGTTTCTAACTTGAAGCAAAACGGTATCAAACAAGCAAATGAAATAATTTTTAATTCTATTTTTGGATAAGCAAATGATAAAACAAGAAAATATTGTATATGTCAAACCAACATTATTGGATATTGATGAGATGCAAAAATTAGTTAAGCCAGAAGTTGATGAGGGTATTATTCTTCCTAGAAATGATGATGAAATGGCAACAAATATAAGAGCATATGTTGTAGCTAAGTTTAATAATAAAATTATTGGATTTTGTGCATTACATATTTTTTCCAAAAAACTTGCTGAAATAAGAAGTTTAGTAGTTGATAAATCGTATAGAAGGAATAAAGTAGGCCAAAATATGATTTTATTTTTAATTGAAGAAAGTCAAAAACTTTGTGTTAATTCTGTATTTGCTTTAACTTATCAAAAAGGTTTTTTTGAAAAATTAGGTTTTTCAATGATTAATAAAAGTGAGCTTCCTGAACAAAAAATTTGGGCTGATTGTATAAAATGTAAATATTTTCCGGTATGCAAAGAAATAGCTTTTATAAAACAAATATAAAATATCTTTTATTTTTCTTATTTTGTGTTTTTTATGAATCATTAAGTTCGATTTATATTTATCTTACACCGTTATTTGGTGTAGCTTTTTATTATCTTTTAATAAATATAAAAAATAAGGAAAAATATTTTCAAATTTTTTTGGTTTTTTTGTATATTTTAATTTTTGAAGTCGATAAAAACTTTATTCCATTCTCTTGTATTATTTTTTTCTTATTGTATTATTTTTTTCTTTTTGAACGAATTGAGCATTTTTTTAACAAGAAAATAAGTAAAATATTTTTTCACATAATAAATGCATACATAGGATATTATTTAACCAATCTTGTTTTGGATTATATCTTTGGATACAGTATTCCAAATATTAACTTTCTTTATTTGTTGTATATTGTTGTGGATACTTTAATATCAGTGGTATTGTTTTCATGAGAATTAAAATATCTATCGGTTTTTTTATAATAATTTGGACTTTATTATTAAGTAGAATATATTATCTTTCTGTAATGTCAAATGCATTGTATAATCAAATAGCAAAAAATAATATAATCAGGACTGAAGAAATTCCTCCTCTTAGAGGAATTATTAGAGATAGAAACAAAATTCCTCTTGCTGTTAATAAACTTGGATTTGCTATTGAATTGGAACCTCATTTAAGCAGAAAAAAAAATTTACCAAGATTAAATAGAATAATTGCAAAAATAGTTTCTTTTTTCCCCAATTTAAATGAAAAAAAACTTAAAAATAATTATTTAAAACAAGATTCTTTTTATGTTCAAAATTATATAAAAATTGTAAATTTTATTCCATATAAAAAAATGTTGCCTTATTTTAGTATAATTTCTTTGAATAAAGAGATTAAAATTGTTCCATCATCAAAAAGATATTATCCATATAATAAACTTCTTTCTCATGTATTAGGATATGTTGGAAGAGCAAATATACAAAATATAAAAAATGATTATGTGGCAAAATTAACTGGCTTTATTGGTAAAAGTGCATTAGAGAAATATTATAATAAAGATTTAGAAGGAGTTGAGGGAGTAAAAGTAACAGAAGTATCTGCATACAATAAAGAGGTGAAAGAGTTAAAATATATTAAACCTAAAAAAAAGAATTTGATTTTGACTATTGATTTGAGATTGGAAAAATATATTTCAAAACTTTTTAAAGGAAAAAGTGGAGCCATTATCGTTATGAATGCTAAAAATGGTTCAATTGTTGCTGCTGATTCTTATCCAGGTTTTAATCCAAATAAATTTGTCAATGGAATTAGTTATAAAGATTGGGCTAAAATTTCTCATGATTTTAATCATCCATTTACTAATAAATTAATAAATGGATTATATCCGCCAGGTTCTATTGTTAAGCCAGGTGTAGCTTTGGCATTTTTAGAAAGTAAATATATCAATAAAAATACTATATTTTATTGTCCAGGTTTTATTAAGCTTGGTGGTAGAAAATTTAGAGATTGGAAAAGAGGAGGGCACGGGGAAGTAAATATCGTAAAAGCTATAGAAGAGAGTTGTGATGTTTATTTTTATAAGGGAAGCTTGGAAGTAGGTATTGATAAAATATCACAAACCTTAAAAAGATTTGGCTTTGGTCAAAAAACCGGAGTTGATTTGCCTAATGAATCAGTAGGTATTTTGCCTTCGAGAAAATGGAAATTAAAAAAATATGGAAAACCTTGGTTCCAAGGAGAAACTGTTATTACTGCAATAGGGCAAGGATATTTTTTAGTTACACCTATGCAAATAGCCAAATATACAGCCATGGTGGCAACAGGAAATGAAGTTACTCCTCATTTTGGATATAAAATTGGAAATAAAAAGTTAATTTTTAAGAGTAAAAAAGTTTTTGATAAACAGGATGAAGAATATTTAAAAACTATAAGAAAAGGAATGTATGAAGTGGCAAATTCTTTACATGGAAGTGCATATCGTTATTTAAGAACTTGCAAAATAACACTAGCCGCAAAAACAGGAACAGCTCAAGTCGTCGGTATTCCTCAAAAAGAAAAAATAAGAATGAGAGAAGATCAATTGGCATATTTTAAAAGATCTCAAGCTTGGCTTACAGCTTTTGGACCATACAAAAATCCTCAATTTGTTGTAACAGTTTTAGTCGAACATGGCGGATACGGAGGATCGGCTGCTGGTCCTATAGTAAGAAAAATTTATAATAAACTAATAGAACTTGGCTATATAAAAAAATAAAAAAATATTTAAAACAAAATTAAAGTGTATTTCTTATAATCAATATAAGTACAATCAGTAAAACACTTCCTGCTGATTTTGTGTATAGTTTATTGGCTGTTATAAATACCAACATAACAGAAACTACTAAAATAGATATAATATCAAACATATTTTTTTGGATGTTTATTATAAGTGGATTTATCAAAGCAGATCCACCTAAAACAATAGTAAGATTTGCAACATTGGATCCTATTACATTTCCTATTGCCATATCTGCATTGCCTTTTAAAGATGCTTTGATGCTTATAACCAACTCCGGAAGACTTGTTCCAAAAGCTATAAGCAAAAAAGATATGACCCATTCACTAACACCTAAATTTCTTGCTATATTGGAAGCACTTTCTATATTATAGTTAGCTCCTCCTATAACTAAAACAAAACCTATTAAAAGAAGAAGAATACTTTTTGGCCAATTAAATTTTTCTTTTTTTAAAGCCATATCGACTTGATTTGATAACTCTTTTGCATCACTTGAAAGAAATATAACATAAGCCCCCATTACAAAAATAAGCAAAAGGCCTTCAAATCTTGTGATTTTTCCATCCATTACTATCAAAATAAAAATAAGAACAGGAAAAAGTCCCCATGCACTGTCTTGTTTAAACAAATCTCTTTTTGGCGATATTTTTTTTGATATTAAAAAAACTACTCCTAAAACGAGAGTAATGTTATAAATAACACTTCCTATTACATTTGCAACTGCCATATCACTTTTATGATAATAACTTGCTGTCATTGAAGCTGCCATCTCTGGAAGGCTTGTCCCAAAAGCTATCAAAGAAGCACCTATGACAAAAGAAGATATATTGAAATATAAAGCAATTCTTTCAGATTCGTTAATAATTAAATCTGCCCCATAAGTCAATAATGTCAAAGAAATAATAAAAATAACATAATCCATTAAGAATTCCTTACTATTAAACTATTTGGAAGAGAAATATTTTTTATGATTTCTTCCTCTTTTTTTCTCATTTCACCGTTATCTTGTTCGTGATCATATCCTAAAAGATGTAAAAGTCCATGCAAAAAAAGAAGTGCAAGTTCATCTTCTTTGGCATGAGAAAATTCTTTTGATTTTTCAATAACTTTATCTATATTTACAACAATAGAGCCTATTGAGGAATGAGGAAGTTTTTTTAAAGGAAAACTTAATACATCAGTTGCTTTATTTATATTTCTATATTTTTTGTTTAAATTTTTTATTTCAATAGAATCTGTTAAAATAAGTTCAATAAAATCACACTTTAAGTAATCAGCAATTTTTTGGCATTTTTCTATGTTTATATTATTATCTGTTTTATTTTCAAAATCTATCAAATTTTTTCCTTATATCAAATCTGAATAGATAATAAAATTTTCATTCAAATATCTATCAAATATTTATGAG
>JALUBK010000010.1 GCA_027044945.1 Campylobacterales bacterium | reverse complement strand
GAATTTTTGATAGATTAGAAAATATAGTTTTTACAGCTGAACCAATAGATTTTGATAGTGCAAAATGGCTTGAAAAAAACACAAATGCAAAATGGATAAAAACCAATTCTTTATTAGATTTAGCAGGTGCCATTAAAAATTCAATATTATTTGTTTCATTAGATGGAGGTGCTATGCATATGGGTCCAGCACTTGGAATCAAGATAATATCTTTAAGTGGAAAAACAAATATGAATAAATGGCATCCATGGGGATATAAAAATTTAGTTTTGCAAGATGAAAGCAAAATTGCTGAGAATATTGATGAAGAATTGATAATAAATAGAATTTTGGAAAATTTATGAAAATAAGAATAAGCGATACATTTTTTAAAATTTATTTGAAATATTATTTATTTAGAAATGGCAATCAACTAAAAAAAATAGAGCAATTAAATAATATCCCGACAACTTTTCTTGTTATTTCCAATACAGCACTAGGGGATTTAATTTTATCTACTCCTGCAATAAAGTCTTTAAAAAAGTCTTTTCCCGACTCAAAAGTGATAGCATTGATAAATAAAAATTATATACCTTTAATAGAAAATTTTAAATATATTGATAAAATTATACCATTTTATGGTGGATATAAAAAAAATTTTAAAACTATAAAAGAAATTAAAAAACATAAGCCACAAATGGCACTGATATTTCATGGCAACGGTCCACAAGATATACAAATAGCGATATATAGTGGATGTAATTTTATTTTAAAACATCCAACAAATTCAAATTTTAAAAAATATCTCTCTTATGATTTTAAAAAATCAAAAAAACACATTATTGAAGAGAGGGTGGATCTTGTAAGAAAGATAGGCGGTAAAAAAATTAATACAACAATGGAGTTGCCAAAATTATCCAACCAAGAACTTATTAATAAATACTCAAAATTTAAAGGATATATAGGATTACAAGTCGGCGCATCAGAATCATATAGAGTATGGCCAAGTAAGTATTTTATAGAATTAACTAAAAAATTGCTTGAAAATAATGAAAAAGTATTGACAACAGGTATCAAAAAAGAAAGTTTTTTTTCTAAGAAAATTATAAGTGCTTGTGGCGATAAAGTAATCGATATGTGTGGCAAAACTAGTATAGAAGAGCTACCATATCTTATTAATAATTTAAAATTTCTTATTACGAGTGATACAGGCACTATGCACTTGGCAATAGCTCTAAAGACACCTACCATATCTCTTTTTTCCCCATCCGATCCAAACTATACAGGTCCATATCAAGATAAACACATCCATAAGGTCATAAAGAAAAATGGAGAATTTGTAAACAATAAGCCAAAAAAGAAGAGAAGCAATGAAGCAATGAAACTAATAAGCACACAAGAGGTATATGATAAATACATAGAATTGAAAGAGGAATTATGAAAAAAGAGATAGTATATTTTTTATATATAATATTGTCAAAACTACCAGATAAACTAATTTTTAGCTTTTGGTTTAAAAATATCACGAAATTAAGAGCAAGAGTTTTAAGCCTTATGCCAAATAACCACATAGAAAGAGGGGTAAAAATCTATAGAAATGTCAAAACAAACAAAAAATCAAAATTAACTATTTTAAAAAACTCTAGCATCAAAGAAAATTGCATTTTAATTGGCAATATCAAAGTTGGTAAAAACTGTAATATTTTAAACAACTCCAAAATAGATGGAAGTGGAGAAGTTATTATAGGAAATGATTCACATATAGGCAGAGAAAATGACATATTTTCACATTATCATGATATTGGAAAAAAAGATATATTAGTAAACAAATCAAAAGAGTTTTATCAAAAAACCATCATAGGTAATAATGTAATGTTATTTAGCAGAGTTGGAGTTATGAGTGGTGTTCAAATAGAAGATAACACTGCAGTAGCATATGGGAGTGTAGTAACAAGAGATTGTAAAAAAAATATTATTTATGCAGGTTCGCCAGCAAAAAAAATTGGAGAACGAACTTGATTGCTTGGGCTAAAAACAATATAGATTTATTTTTTCTTTCAGTTTACTTTTTTTCTTTACCTATTGCTCA
>JALUBK010000009.1 GCA_027044945.1 Campylobacterales bacterium | reverse complement strand
GTATCAATAGGTAGCTTATATACTTCGTTAAACTTCATTGACTTAACTAGTTAAGTCTGCAAAAGTTTGCCTCGTCTATAAACTACCTATTGATATTATGGGTGTTTATACTGTGCAGTGGTCTCATTAAGATTTTCATTTTTAATTTGATCTACTGCTTTTGCAATTTCATTTACAAGCATTCTTTCTTGCTCTACAGAATCATAAACTATTTCAGCTCCATCATTAATATATTTAGCCATTTGACCTATTTCATCTTTAGAATCAATATCTATCTTATGAAACTCTTTTGTTTCTTCTTTTAAATATTTAAAAAATTCATCCAATCCATATTTAATCTTTTCAAAAGGTTTTAATATATAATTATTAGACATTTTATAACTAAATAAAATAATTAGTATAGATATTATAATAATAGTTATCAAAATATTAATAATAGATTTGACAAGATGATCATGTGTATTTTTATCGATATTGTTAATAATAGACTGAATATCCCTTGCATAAACACCTGTTCCTATAACCCATCCCCCAAGGTTTATATAACATAACAATTGATAATTTTTCTCCATATTTTCCTGTTTTTGGATTGTAAAATTTATATTTTATATAAGCATAATCTTTACCACTTTTTTTAATTGCATTTACACCAAGTTCTACAAAAGGAACTTTTGGAGTATTTTTAAAAATCTTTCCATCAAATTGTGGCTTTATTGGATGCATTATCATTTTATAATTCATATCATTTACCCAAAAATAACCACTTTTACCATAGTTCGAATGTTTAACAATATTCATAAGTTTTTTTTGCAACTCTATTTTTGAAATTTTATCTTTATTTTGATTATAAACAGCATTTAATAGATTAAAAAGTTGAGAAGAATGTTTTTCTAAAGAATTTTTTACAACTTTTTCCATCTCTTTTGGATTAGTTCTGTCATGATATGTTTTTAAAATATTTTTCATCATATCAACTTTATTTTTAAGCTCATTTTTTTATTATCAATCATAGTTGTTATTACTGCTTCTTTATTCCTTTTGGTGATATTTTGTATATCATAAACAGTTACCAAAATATATAAAATTGATAATAATACAATACTACTATTATTCGAAGTCATTTTTGCCTGCATGGAAAGATTTTTCATCTAAAAGGACCCTATTGATATTTTTTATTTAAATTTTATTAATCTGTTATTTATAACTCTTATAGTTAAAAATATTATTATAGAAACAGCTATCATATCGGCTGCAACAGGTGCTGAAAATTTAAGCCCAAAATTATTAAATCTATCATATATCAAAACAGGTGCCACCATAGGATGATAAGCTATAATAACTACTGCTCCAAATTCTCCCAAAGCCCTACTCCACATCATTAAAGCTCCATTAATCATATCATTTTTTGCCATTGGCAAAACTATAGTAAAGAAAGCTTCTATTTTACTAGCGCCCAAAGTTCGTGCCACATATTCATATTTTTCATCAACTTTTCTAAACCCCTCTTTTGCTCCATTAATAAGAAAAGGTGCAGACAAAAACATCATAGCACTCATAATACCTGTTGTGGTATCTATAAATCCAATATGAAAAAATTTAAAAAAATCACCCACATAACCATTGCTAAAAGCTATCAAAAGAGCAATTCCAGCCGCAGTATGAGGCACCATTACAGGAATATCTAACACAGACTCTACGAAAGATTTGCCAAAAAAATCAAATCTCACTAAAAGATAAGCCAATGGAATTCCAGTAATACAAACAAAAACTACAGCATAAAAAGAAACTCTTAAAGTTAAAAATATACTTTTATAGACTTCAGCTTCCATAATAGTTTTACCCATGTTTACAATGCCAACACTTATAAAAAGCTTCACAAGAGGAATTGTTAAGAACAAAATTATAATTGATCCTAAAAACAAAAAAAGTCCAATAAAACCTTTATCTTTCATTATATTTCTTCCACATTTTTACCATCTATATACATCAAATAACTTTTCCCTTCCTTGAGTTTAAGCTTATCAAACATATTTTTAGATATTTTAGAAAAGATAACTCTATTTTTTACTTTTGCAAATATTTTGTAATGATCTGTAATATCTATAATGCTATCTATATAACATTTATAACAAAATTCCTTATCCTTTTTTTTATATGAAAAAAGAATTCTATTTGGATCTACTGAAAAATATTTATCTTTTCTTTCATCTTCAAAATCAAAAAATGACCCCTTGAAAATATTTTTAAAACCCAAAAATCTTGCAACTTCTATACTTTTTGGTCTATTCAAGACATCATTAGCTTTACCTATTTGAAGTATTTTTCCATCAAGCATTACTGCAATTTGATCAGCTAAAAAAGATGCTTCTTTAAAATTATGTGTTACATGAACAATAGTGGTATCGTATCTTGTTGTTACACTTTTTAAAAGCTTCATGATTGAACTTCTAAATGTTGGATCTACTGCACTTAAAGGTTCGTCCAAAAGTAAAAGTTTTGGTCTTAAAAATATTGCTCTTGCTATTGCAACTCTTTGTTTTTCGCCACCACTCAAACTTAAAATACCCCGTTTTAAAAGATGACCAATTTGTAAAAATTCCACTAAATCCAAAAAAAGTTCTTTTTCATTTGCTATTTTTTTATACCTTAAACTATATTTTATATTATTTTGAACATTCATATTCGGGAAAAGCATAAAATCTTGATAAACAAATCCAAAATCTCTTTTTTCAGGAGGCAATGCAGTTATATTTTTTCCATTTAAGTAAATATTTCCAAATACATCTTTTTTCAAACCGGCTATTGATTCAAGCAACATTGTTTTTCCGCTTCCTGTTTTTCCTAGTATTACAAAATATGAATTTTTTTTAACTTCAAAAGAGAGCTTTCCCAAAGAAAAATTTCCTTTTTTAAGTGATAAATTTTCAACTTTTAACATTATTTCTCCAAAATAGTTGCATCACCTGTTATAATTGGTGGATTTATAACACCTTGTCCATTTTTCCTCATGATAGCTTGTCCCTCTGGAGATAAAATAAATTTGACAAATTTAATCGCACCCTCTTTATCTCTTGGTAAATTCTCTTTTTTATTTTGAACGATTGTTATGCCATAAACCATTGGAGCTCCCTTTTTTACTATCCAAGTTCCCGGTTTTTTGCCTGTTACTTTAAATGAAACTTGTTTGTAAAATTTAGCATATTTTTTACTTTTAAGACTAACTTGCGGTGGCAAATTGATAT
This sequence comes from Campylobacterales bacterium, assembly GCA_027044945.1. Taxonomy (GTDB): domain Bacteria; phylum Campylobacterota; class Campylobacteria; order Campylobacterales; family JALSKU01; genus JALSKU01. The sequence continues at coordinate 6,297 of JALUBK010000009.1, read as the reverse complement.
ATTTTAAGCCATGTTGAACTGCAACTGATTTATATATAAAAAGATAGTCATAAGCACCTGCTTCTAAAAGCCCTAACAAATCAGTCTCTTTTGGTCTAACTATCACTTTATTTCTATTTTCTTCTCCATCTTGATAACTATCTCCATATCCAAAAAGTTTTTGAAAAAATTTTGGTTTTTTATAATAAATTCCCGCCAATTTTGTAACTAGCATAGCTCTATATCCGCAAGGATCTAAATTTGGATTGGAATGGCCTACTTTAACTCCTTTTTTCAAAAGTATATCAGTCCAATTTTTACTATTTATTTCATTTGCATATTTAGAATGAGAAGTATATGCTATAATCATTTCATTGGTAGCAAAATGAGCATTAAATTTTGCATATTTTGGTATCAAAAGATTGTCTATAACTTTATATGCCGCACTTGCCATTACATCAGCTTTTCTTTTAAGATCTGTTATTTTTCTAGCACATGCTCTACTTCCAGAAGATTCTTGCACAACATTATATTGTGGATATTTCTTTTCAAAAACTTTTGCTTCTTGAGAAAAAGGCACAGATAAGCTTCCCGCATGGAAAATTACAATTTTTTCTTTCGCAACTGCATGACTAAAACAAAGCATTATAAAAATAGAACTTAAAACCATATTTCTTATTTTTTTATTCATTTTAAAATTCCTATTATTAATATGCTATTTTTGCATAATTATTTACAAAATAATATAAATTTTATTTAATTTATAAAATTTGTAATACTGTTTGAATAGATAGCCTCAAAAGAGATAACTTTTAAAAACTCTCCCTCTTTTGCCACACTTTTATCTTCACCCATTATAGCAACGGCATTACTTTTCCACAAAGGAGTAAGCATACCTGAGCCTATTTTATTATTATTTGTTACTATAAATTCACCTCCTTTTAATGTTCCTAAAACTATATCTGATCTTTTAGGTTTAAATTTAAACTCTGTTAAATTTTTTGCCAAAACAAAATCAAAATAATATTTATTTGAACCTTGAATTTTTAAAAGAGCCGAAATGCTTAGCATAAAAACATTTAGCATTGTTGCTAAAGGATTACCAGGCATCGCCATTACGACAGTCTCTCCTATTTTACCCATCATAGTTGGACGACCTGGTTTTAAATTTACCCCATGAAAAAATTCTTCTAAACCATTTTTCAAAAATGCTTCTTCTAAAAAATCAGCCTCACCCATGCTGATTCCGCCTGTTGTGATAATAACATCATATTTTTTGAGAGTTGATAAAAATTTTATAGTTTTGTTTAAATCATCGGGTATCAAACCTACATAATCTGGTTGAAATCCAAATTTTTTTAAAAGGGCTATAATTCCAAAAGAATTAGCATTATATATTTCATCTTCACTTGCTTCTTCCCAAGGTTCTTTTAACTCATTTCCAGTCGAAGCAACTGCAATGGATATTTTTTTATAAACTTGAACTACACTAATCCCTTGTGTTGAAAACAATGCAATATGAGAAAAATCTATCTTTTCCCCTTTTTTAAATAACAAATCTCCTTTTTTTAATTCTTCGCCTTTCAATCTTAAAGCATTTCCTTTTTTCACATTTTCAGAAATCAAAACTTCTTTTTCATCAACTTTCAAACAATTTTCAATGGCTTCAATACTATCAACATCATTTGGAACTTTTGCTCCTGTCATTATTTTATAGCATTCGCCTTTTTTTAAAATAGATTGTGGTCTATCTCCAGCAAAAATAGTAGTAGCAATTTTAAGTTTTTTACCTGCATCTTCTTGTTTAAAAGCAAACCCATCTAATGCAGAATTATTAAAAGAGGGAACATTTTTTTGAACAATAATATCTTCGCTTAAAACTCGTCCAAAAGATTCACTTAGGCTCACTATTTCACTACTTTGAGAGCATTCAACACTCTCAATAATTTTTTTATAAGCATCTATAAAAGATAAACTATTTAACTTTTTCATTTTCTGTTTCCTCTAGGTCTCAAAAATAATTCCTTAAATCTTTTGTTTGCAAACTCTTCTATCTCTTTTTGAAGTTGCTGATATCTTTGGATATATTCAATCGCTTTAGGAGTAAGTTCTGTTCCACCTGTATCCCCTCCTCCTTTACGAGATTCTACCAAAACATCATCAATATTATTTTGAAGTAATTTTATGTGCGACCATGCCTTTTTATAATTCATTCCAATATTTTCCGCTGCTTTTGCTATAGAGCCTGTTCTTTGTATTTCTAAAAGTATTTCAGTTTTTCCTTTTCCAAAAAGCAACTCTTTTTTTTGATTTTCTAACCATGTTTTTGTTTTTACATGAAATCTTGTTCTTTTTTTCTCTTTAAAACAACCTAGTTCGCAATATGTTACATCTATATTTTTATTTTCTAATGTTCCTCTGACATTTTTCAACCCAACACCCGCTGCGGCTGATCTAGCCATTTTACAAGTTATTTTATTTTCTTCATTCAAGTGCGGTTTAAGTCTATCATAAACAATTTGAGAATAATGGCCTTTTTTAAGTTTACCAAATTGTCCAAGACCACAATCAGTAATGCGAATATTCATATCTTTTGCTTTTTGACCTACTTCTTTTACAGGAGTTTTTGTTTTAGCTGAAATTTTATAAGCATTTGCACAAGTTAATTTTCCCTCTTTGTTTAAACTGTTTTTAATCGCTTCTTCTAAATTCATATTATTACTCTATCAGAATTTCTATAAATATTCATACTTTTACCTCTTACAAAACCTATTAGAGTAAGTCCAAATTTTTCAGCTATTACAACACCTCTGCAAGTCGAAGCAGTCCTTGATGCTAAAATCGGTATTTGATGCATCACAGCTTTTGCAACCATTTCCGAACTCAATCTTCCGCTTACCATTAAAAATGATTTCTCTATATTTTTTCCAGCCATTAATGCTTTTCCCACGGCTTTATCTATCGTATTGTGTTGTGCTATATCTTCTCCAATATAATAAGTATCTTTATCTATATAAATTTTTGCCGTATGCACACAACCTGTTTGCTCATAAAGCGGACATTGATTATAAAACTCTTCCATTTCTTTAAAAAGCAAATCCGCTTTTATACACATATCGCTTTTTATTATACTTGCTTCTATTGATTTTGGAGAAATATGTGTGCTTTCTCCTCTTCCGCAACCACTTACTATGATCCCCTCATTTCCCAATTTTTTTGCACTATTTTCATTTATTTTTGCATCAATCAAGACTTCATAATTTTTATCATCTTCGCTATTAATTTTCATATCTTCAATATCGTTTATATTATTAATAATATTTTCACCAATAATATATCCGATAACTAATTCTTTCATATCAGTTGGAGCAGCCATCATTGAAACTATATTTTTTCCATTAATAATAATATTTATTTTTACCTCTTTGATCACACTATCTTCAACATTAAATTTTTTACCATTTTTTATTTTAGTCACTTCAGTTAAAAAAATTGGATTCATTTCAACCTTTCATTTATTTTTTGAAAAAAGTTTAAAGCTTAAACCCTTCTACTCCTTGTTTAAGCGAAGATATATATTCTTCAACTGTATTGATATTTTCATTAATTTGAGTTAAATCATTAGTTAATTTTGTAGTTTCATTATTTGATTTTTCTATTTCAGAAACCATAGTAAATGTTGCATCTTTTATTACTGAAATAGTAGAAGTAATTTCTGCTGTTGCTTTTTGACTTCTTTCAGCCAATTTTCTAACCTCATCGGCAACTACTGCAAATCCTTTTCCATATTCACCCGCACGAGCCGCTTCAATAGCCGCATTAAGTGCAAGTAAATTTGTTTGATCTGCTATATCTCTTATAAGAGAAACAACTCCCTCTATATCGCTTGTTGAACCATCAAGAGATTTTGCTTTTTCAACCAAATCATTTTGAGTCATTTGAAATTCATTTTGCACCCAATCTACGGACTTGCCCAACATCTCTTTTGTTGTGTTTGTTTTTTTATCTATATTTTGTGTAGCATCTTCAATATGACTTATTATTGATTGAAGTGTTGCAATAATAGCATTAATAGGTTCTTCAAGATTTTTAAGGTCAGAATCTTCTTTGAGTTGCAATAAATCTGAAATATCTTTATTTTTTAATCTCTCAAGTCTTGTTATAATTGGTGTAATTTGTTGTTGCAAAAATTGTTCTTTTTCTTTTAATACAACTTCAATCTCTTCTCTTCTGTCTCTTAAAATCACATAAGTCCTGTTAAGTTCTCCTTGCATAAAAATAGGAATTACATATACAAAAACTGGAATGATTTCTCCCTGTTTATTTTCAAGTTCAGCATATCCATATCCAGCTCTTCTTTCTTTGGTATCAAATTGACCTACAATTTTGCAAATTTTACATTCACTTGGATTACTTGGCCATAAAATATTGGGTGCCTTATGGGTATTTTTAATTTCATTAAAATTCCAACCTGTTAATGTTTCAAAAAAATTATTCCATTCTAAAAGTTTTCTTTTTGGAGAAACCACAAATGTTCCCACCGGATAAGTTCTTTTAAACTCTTTCCAATAAAAATTTTCTCTATTTTTTATATTAAATAATATTTTAATTTTTTCTTCCATGTTGCCATTTTGAAGTTTTTGTTTTTCTTCATCAAAGATAGTTATTTGGCTATCATTTAAAACATTTTTTATCTCTTCTTCTATAAAATCAAATTTTAACTCATTATTACTACTAAAAAATCCCATCTTTCATTCCTTGTGAATATAAGCTTAATGTTATTATATGACAACTTTTATTTACTTAATCTTAATATTGATAAAAACCATGGCATTGAGATTAAATATGTAATTTTAGCATATTAAATAATAAATAAATAAGTTCGTGCCACCACTTAAAAATTAAGGAGGTTCGATCAAGATGGCACGAACTTAAAAAATTTACTTTTTGCCTGTAAGTTTTTTATAAAATGAACTATGCATATATTTTACTTCTTCTTCACTTTTTCGTCCTGTTATCATACTATCAAGAGAACCCTTAATAGCAAACAAAGACATATACATGTGAGTAATAAAAAGTGCTGTAACTATAATTCCTAAAAAGTTATGAACAATAGCAGCTATTCTTAATAAATCAATTTGATCTAAACCAAGCTTTCGTAGCATGGCTATATCGAAATCTTGAAAATACATCATAGCACCGGTAATAATCATGACAAATCCGCCAAGCATTGCTACCCAAAACCACATTTTTTGACCAGCATTAAATTGTCCTGCTGGAACAACTACTTTTTTCTTAGTTAAATATCCACCAAGAATCATAAACCATTTGATATCATCAAGTGTCGCTAACATTGGCACAAACCACATGACAAACATAGGTATAAAAGTTATTACAAAAAGAACTGTTCCTACACTATGCATATATCTTGCGACTCTTACTATTTCTCCACCACCTAACTCTTTTCCAAATATCATCATAAAACCTGTTGGAACAATAATAACAAAAGCTAAGGCAGCCAACCAATGCACAACTCTTTTGAATATAGAATAAACAAAAAAACCTTTTCCCTCATGAGAGAATTTTTTTGGTCCTATAACCAAATAATGCAAAAAAAACACTACCAAAACTCCAACAGTTATGCCAAAGAATAAAACTCTAAACCAATGAACTTGGAGATAAACAAAAAGTTCACCCCAAGCTTGATAATGCAAAATATTATGAAGAAGTTCAGGGGAGATCAAACGACTCCCTGTAAAATGAACTTCTTTGGCATTTTCCACTAATGGCACTTTACCTATAAATTCTTTAGCATTTAATAAAACTACACTAAAGAGAAATAATAAAAACTTTTTCATAGGTAATCCTTTAATCTTTATAAGCCGTGCTCCAACCATATGGAACACCAATGACACCTTTTCCTCTTTGTGTAACTCTTTTTCTATAAATTGCGGACACTTCGACTGCATCTCCAACAATTAAAGCATTGGTAGAACAAACAGCTGCACACATCGGAACTTTTCCTTCAGCAATTCTGTTTTGTCCATACAATTCTCTCTCTTTTATAGAATTTGTAGGTTCAGGACCACCCGCACACATAGTGCATTTATCCATAACACCTCTTGTTCCAAATGCTCCGTCTCTTGGAAATTGAGGAGCTCCAAAAGGACAAGCATACAAACAATACCCGCATCCTATACATTTTTCTTTATCATGTAACACTATACCATCGGCTCTTATGTAAAAGCAATCAACTGGACAAACTTGCTCACAAGGAGCATCTGTGCAGTGCATACAAGCAATTGAACTAGAAAATTC
>JALUBK010000008.1 GCA_027044945.1 Campylobacterales bacterium | reverse complement strand
AAATACAAAATATATTTGGTTTTATAGATTAATCTTTAGAAGAGATGTATATATGGTAGATTTTTTAAATTTTTAAGGAGGTAATATAAGTGTATAAAGAAAGCTTAAGGCAAAATTAAATTCGAATAATTCAGCTCAGATTGAAGATTAACTATCAGTTTGGAATCAAATTAGATAGGTTTAGGAGGTAAATAGTTTGGACATATCATTAAGAAATAAAACATCTGCACTTTTTTTATGTGCGGATCTTTTGGATTATCCAGATAACGAATATAAAAAAAAGATAAAAAAACTAGAAAGTTTGACAAATATAAAATGTAACTCGCAAGAAATTAGTCTTGATGATTTGCAAGGAGAATATATACGGATTTTTTCTATCAAATCTACAAAATTAAAATGTGTGCCTTATGCATCTTGGTGGATAGATGGAAGAATGTTTGGCAAGACTTTATCAAACATTCTTGATTTTTATAGGCGGTGTGGATATGAATTTGATATTGGCAATGTAAAAAAACCGGCTGATAATTTATATTTCATAATTTCATTTATTGCAATTTTAGCTGAGGATGAAAAAATAGAAAAGATAGAAGAATTTTCTAAGTTTTTTTTAACTTGGATAGATGATTTTACAAGTTCTTTGAAATCTGCAACACAGATAGAATTTTTTAGTTATGCAATAAATGTTTCAAAAAAAATTATAAATTCTTTTAAGGAGGAATTATGAGTACAAATGTAAATTTTATACAAAAAAAGCCATTAAGTATATGGTTACTCTTATCTTTTTTTATAGCATCTATTAGTATCTATGGAATGTTTAACGTTTTTTTAAATGGACAAGAGGCATCTTATGGAATTAGCAGAGATGTACCATTGGGCATGTTAATTATAGGATATTCTTATTTAGTGGGTATTAGTGCAGGAACTGCCGTTGTTGGTGCTTTGGGGCATGTATTTAAAATAAATGCTTTTCACATAATGAGTAAAAGGGTAGCACTTATTTCGCTCTCGTCTCTTATAGGAGCATTTTTTATCATATTTTGGGAGTTAGCAGGACCATATCAACTGCAAGTTTTAAGAATGGTAAAATATTATATAAATTTTGAGATAACTTCTCCTATTTGGTGGATGGCTACATTCTATGTAATGGAATTACCATTACTTGCTATTGAAGTCTATTTTTTGGTAGAAAAAAAGCATGAATCAGCTTTTTTTGCCTCACTTATTGGTTTCTTTCTAAGTATTATTGCTTATTCTACACTATCATTTGTTTTTGCATCAAATGCAACTAGACCACTTTGGCATACCACATCTTTTTTAGTTTTTTTTGTTATTTCAGCTGTTATTTCAGGTGTAGCAGTGCTACTTATAATGATATTTATAAGTGGGAAAGGAAAAACTTATATTAAAAATATAAATATTTTAAGTAAGATACTTTTTTTTGGTCTTTTGTTAATGCTTTTTATTGATGTTTGGAATGTTTTTCTAAATACATATGGCGGTACTCAAAACGAACTTAATGCAACTATGAAACTTTTTATAGGTAATGGTCCTTTGTCTTTTAATTTTTATTATCTTGAACTTGGTTTGGGAATTATACTTCCTATTTTATTACTTGTAATTAGTAATTTTAAATCTTCCTTTTTCTCTGCATTAGCTGGATTATTTATGATAATTGGTATGTTTTTTTCAAGGTTTGACAGTGTAGTTGGTGGGCAACTTTTGTCTAGACCAAGTATTCATATGAATTTTATACTTCATACTTATCATGTATCGAATAGTGAATTATCTATCTTTATAGGAGGATTAGGAGTTGTTCTTCTATTTTTCTTCTTGGGGGAAAATTTCATAGATTTAGAAGAGGAGATAACTAATGAGTAAATATAATATATCAAGAAGAGGATTTATAAAACTTGCAGGTATGAGTTCAGTCGCTATAACAGCTGGAATAACAGGTTTTTCATCTTCTTTAAAAGCATCTACAGAAGAAGATATTAAATCTGCTAGATTTTTAAAATATGATAGAGGGGTAAAATCTATAAATTATTGTGAGATGTGTTTTTGGAATTGCGGTATTAATGTCTATACTAGAAAAGGAATAATTCATAAACTTGAAGGTAATAAACTAAACCCAAATAATAGAGGTCATATTTGTGCTAAAGGAAATGCAGGAATTCAATCAACTTATGATGCAGATCGTATTCAATTTCCATTAATAAGGACAGGAAAAAGGGGAGAAGGAAAATTTAAAAAGGTATCTTGGGAAGAAGCATATAAATATGTTTATAAAAAACTAAATCCACTTATAAATAAATTTGGTCCTGAAACACTAGCTAGTTTTGTACACGGATCAGGTGAACCTTATCCTCGTATGTTAACTATGGCATTAGGTAGTCCGAATATTGCAATACCTGCATATTCACAATGCAAAGGTAGTCGTGAAATGGCTTGGGCTTTGACTTTTGGAACAGTTGTGAGTGGACATGAAACTTTTGATATGTCAAATTCAAAACATATAATGATTTTTGGTAGAAATATGGCAGGGGCTATTCAAGTAAGAGAAGCAGAAGATTTTGCCGAAGGGTTGGCAAGAGGTGCAAAGTTAACTTATATAGATCCAAGACAAAGCGAATCAGCTGTGAGAGCAACAGACTGGCTAAAGATAAATCCTGGAACAGATATGGCATTGGCACTTGGATTTATACATGTAATTATCAGAGATAATTTGACAAATATGGATTTTGTAAGAAAATACTGTTATGGATATAATGAACTAAGTAATCATATAAAAAAATATACGCCAGAATGGGCAAGCAAGAAAACTGGAATAGATTCTAAAACTATAGAAAGAATTGCATGGGATTTTGCCAAATATGCTCCAAATGTTTTAGCAATTCCACCGAGAAGAATGACAAGATATGGTAATGATACACAAACAGTTAGAGCTATAGCAATATTAAATGCACTAATGGGAAATTGGGGAGTTCCAGGTGGAATTTTTGTAAGGAACAAAATTCCTGTTAATTTTCCAAAAGAAAAATTTCCTGATGTATCTAATGTAAGAAGAGCCGATGGAGCTGGAAAAGGAGAAAAATTTCCATTAGCTCCAACAAATCTTGGTAGAGCTAATGGTATGTATAAAGCAACATTGACAAAAAAGCCGTATCCGATAAAGGCATGGTTGTTATATGATACAAATCCTTTATGTCATTCAAGTATTGGGGTAAATCATTTATATAAAGCTATGGATAATCTTGAACTTATTATAGCAATTGATACTCAATTTAGCGATACAGTAATGTATGCTGATGTTATTTTTCCAGAATCCACATATCTTGAAAGATATGATGCACCTTATATACAAAAAGATAAAACACCCTTTATCACTCTTAGAAAACCTGCTATAAAACCTATATATGATACAAAAGGGAGCTTTGAAATATGTAAAGGTATAGCAAAAGAGTTTGGCTTGGATAATTGGTTTAAAAAATCTCCAGAAGAACAAACAAAAGAGTTATCACAAGTTTTGAATAAAAAACAGATGGAAATATTGAATAAAGATGGTGTTTTGCTTTTTGAGAATGTTGATCCATATCCAAATGCAAGTGGAAGTACACTAAATTTCCCAACTTCAACAGGTAAAGTACAATTATATGTAAAAGATCTTGAAGAAATGGCAAAAGAACAAGGAGATGAATTTTCTCCACTTCCGATTTATAAAGATCCAATTGCACCTAAAGAAGGTGAATTTAGATTACTTACTGGTTTTACTCCTAATCATTCGCATGCTAGAAGTCAAAATAATTGGCTACTTTTAGAACTTCAAGACGATACACCTATTTGGATAAATCCAAAAGATGCTAAAAAATTAGGTTTTAAAGATGGAGATATGGTATACTTGATATATCCTAAAACAGGACATAAATCATATCATAGTGAAAAGTTAAAAGTGACCAAAAGAATCAAAGAAGGTAATGTATTTATTAATCATGGTTTTGGACATACGACTAAGGCTTGGAGCAGAGGATACGAAAAAGGTACTAAAGATAATTGGTTTATCAGTAATGATATTGATCCAATTAGTGGGGCATCTGCATTTAATAATGGTTTTGTAAAAATAATAAAGGCATAACATGAATTTAACACATAAAAAAACAAAAAAACAAAAAAATCTTGCAATGGTTATAGTAGGAGATAGATGTATTGGTTGTAATGCTTGCTATGTTGCTTGTAAAACTGATTGGAATGTACCTGCTATGAAAGAGGCATTTAGAACAAAGGTATGGGAAATAGAGAATCAAGATGTGCATGGAAATCCTACTATCGGATTTTTACCTACACTTTGCAATCATTGTGATAATGCACCTTGTGTTAATGTTTGTCCAACAGGGGCTAGTTTTAAACGCAAAGAAGATGGTATTGTGCTGGTTAATCCTGATATGTGTATAGGTTGTAAAGCTTGTATGGTTGCTTGTCCTTATGATGCAAGATATTATGATGAGAAAAAACAAGCAATTGATAAATGTACATTTTGTTTGCCTCGTATTAGCAATGGTCTTAATCCTGCTTGTGTAGATACTTGCGTAGGAGAATCAAGAAATTTTGGTGACTTAAACGATATTAACAGTAAAGTTTCAAAAATGCTAAAAGATGCAACAAACATATATAAACTTAAAGAGAATGAAGGAACATTACCAAATGTTTACTATATTACTCTAAAATATTAGGAGAATAAAATGAAAATTAAAAAATTAATCATAACAGTTTTAGGTTTAGGCTTGTTATTAGGCTTAATTGATGTAAATTTAAATGCTCAAGATTATAGTATGAATAAAACTCTTTGTGCACATTATGTAAAACTTTCAAGAGCACAAGTTGTTGCTAATAACTTACCACTTGCAAAATTATATGCACAAAAAGCAATACAGGCAAATCCATGGGATAAAAGTGCATGGGCAGATTACAATGATATAATTCAAAGATTAGCCAATAATGGAAATATAGAAGATTTTAATACTTTTATTCAAAATTCTGCTCCAGTACAAAAACCAACAGAAGAATCAGGCACTCAATTTGAAGGTTGCTAAATAAATGTTAAATGATACAAGAAGAAAATTTTTAAAATTCCTGCCATATACTATGGCAGGAATTCTTGTTTATCCTATTAAAAAATTTATATTTTTTAGTGAAAAGACAAATCAAGAATTTCAGCTTTCAATTAAAAATATAAAAGATGGTATTACAAAGATAGAAAAATATAATGTTTTTATCTATAAAAAAGATAATAAAATAAAAATTTTTAATGCACATTGCACTCATATGGGCTGTATTCTTAATTATTACAAAGATAAAAAAAAGTTTATTTGTCCTTGCCATCATAGTCAGTTTACCATGGACGGTGTTAGGATTAAAGGTCCTGCACAGCGAAATTTGGATAGAATACCTTTTGTTGTAAAAAATAAAACACTTTTTATAGGATAAGTATATGTCAAAAATAATATCTTTTGTAACTTTAGGATTGTTTTTTGTTGCTATTTTAAGCGGTTTTGTTATTCTATTCGCCTATCATCCTTCAAAGGCATTTGAGAGTGTTCAAAAAATAGAATTTCTCATTCCTTTTGGTCTTTTTTTCAGAAGAATGCACTATTTTAGCTCAGAAGCTTTAACTTTTTTTGTATTATTTCATGTAGCAACAGAACTTTCTAAAAAAAAAATAAAAAAAAGAGTAGATAGTTTTTCTTGGAATTATGCTGTTATAGGTTTTATCTTGATAATTATTTTGATGTTTAGTGGATTTGTATTAAAAGGAGATTTAAGTGGAAATGCAGCTGCTCAAGTTGCTTTTACTCTTATCAAAGATAATTCTATTTCAAAACCTTTTTTGCCATTATTTCAAGATAATATGGTTTTTTATTATAAATTTTATATTTGGCATATACTTTTTTTACCTCTTTTTTTAGCTTATGCTATATATAAACATATAAAATTTTTTCATATTAAAGCTCTCTATTTTAGCATTGCTATGGGTATAAGCATAATGCTTATGATGATTTTTACCATGCCAAAAGATATACCTTTAACTGTTAATGTAAAAAAATTAGATGGTCCGTGGTTTTTTCAAGGTGTGGCAAATTTACTTTTAAAATCATTTTCCCCACTTTTTATATATTTTGTGCTTTTTATTCCAATTTTTTTGTTAGTTTTGTATTATTATACAAAGCAAAAGAGCATAGTTAAGATTTTACTCCTTATTTGGTTTTTAATTTATAGCTATATATCGGTTTTTAATTTATGAAATATAAAAATCTTTTATCTTTTTTAGCTCTATTTTCTGTATTGCTCTTGATTTTTTTTATTTTTTTAAACAAACCAAAAGCTTCTTTGAAAATAACAAAACCTGATCAATGTATAAGTTGCCATGCTAATATGAGCAATATAAATCATTCTCATCCTAAAGAGATATTTGGTTGTGCCTCGTGCCATGGCGGTAACAAATGGGCAACAAACAAAAAAGATGCTCATAAAGGTATGGTTTTAAATCCTGCAAGATTAGAGTATGCTAGTATATTTTGTGTAAAATGTCATAAAAATATAATTAAAAGAATCAACAATTCTATGATGCAATCCCAAAGTGGAATTTTAAATGTTTTAAAATATCAATGGGGAGAGAGTAAAGAGTTAAATTCAACTATCGGTATAACAGATATTAGAGGTGATACAAATATTTCTTTGGCTCAAAGTCATTTTAGAAAACTTTGTGCAGCTTGTCATATTAATCAAAATGAAAAAATTTTTAAAAATCAAAAAATTGCAAGAGGCGGAGGATGTAGCGATTGTCATAAAATTTCTGAAACTAGAGGTAAGATTCATGCAAAATATAGTTCAAAAATTCCAACTAAAAATTGCCTTAAGTGTCATAATCGTTCAAATCGTATAGGACTTTCTTATGAAGGGATTTATGAAAGCGAGGGCTATGGAACTCCTTATAAACATGGAAACTTTTCTCATAAGATGAACGATGGAAAAAGATTTTACTATAAACTTAACGATGATATACATCATAGAATTGCAAATATGAGTTGTATAGATTGTCATACCGAAAAGGGGGTAATGGGAGACGGGAAAAAACATTATCATATGGAAGAGGCAGAAGATATAAAATGTAAAGATTGTCATAAGCCGACTTTTAAAAAGGCAAATACTCTTGCTAAAACTTTGGCTGATTTAAATGGAAATATTCCTGAACCAAAAATCATAGCCTATACTAAAAAATTTAATTCTCCTTTGTATAATATTCAAAAAGATAAAAATGGTATATGGTTTTATAGAAAACTTGATGGTAAAAAATTTAAATTGATTTTAATGAGCAATAAACCCTATCATACTTTAGCTATTCATAAAAGGCTTGCTTGTAGTGCTTGTCATAGCTCTTGGATTCCTAGTTGTTATGGATGTCATGAAGTTTATCTTGATAAAGGAAGACAGTTTGATTGGGTAGCAAAAAAGATTACAAAGGGTCAATGGCAAGAGTATAGAAGTTTTTTAAGATGGGAACATCCTACTCTTGGTATTGGATATAATAAAAAAATTATGCCTTTTGCACCCGGATGTCAAGTAATGGGTACTATCTTTAAAGGCAACAAAGTTAAAAAATTTCACTCTATGGCTATGGCAGGATGGGATCCACATACAACTCAAAAAAAAGTTAGAAGTTGTGAAGATTGCCACTTTAATCCTGCATCATTGGGATTAGGTAGAGGGATATTTGATATTAAAAATGGTAAAATTTTATTCGAGCCTTTTTATAATTCCAAAGAAAGCGGTATGCCCTTTTCTTATCCTATAGATGCATTTGTTTCAAAGGAAGGTAAGCAGTTTCAAACAACTTCAAGAAAAAATGCAAGAAGTTTCAATAAAAAAGAGCTTTTAAAGATAGTTAATGCTTATAAATGTATAATATGTCATGATAAATATAATGATAAAATTTATCTTGATTTTAATAAATCAAAAAAGCTTTTTTATTCAGGAAAAACTAAATGTTTAAGATAATATTTATAATTTTTGTTTTGCTTGAGACTCTATACTCAAAAAAATGTAGCTCTTGTCATAAAAAAGAAGCACAAGATTGTAGACATTCTATTCATTATACTCTTAAAAAAGCAATTAATATCACTAGAAAAACTTGGGGTATAGATAAAAGCAATGTGACTTTACAAACTCTACCGCTTCCAAAAAAAGTAATACATTCTCCTAAAGATTTAGTGGATGATTTTTTAAGAAGAAAATGCTTGAAGTGCCATATAAATACAAAAAAGAGTGAGGGATGTTTATCATGCCATAACAGACATCAAGGAAAAGGCACTTATTTTAAAGCAAAAGCTTCTACAAAAAAATGTCTCAATTGTCACAATAAAGAGTATACAGGCGGAGAGTATATAGGATTGTTCCCGAAAGATTTTGAAAAAAGTTATCGTGCACCACTGACAAAAAAGGGATATTTTCCTCCATCTAAGTATGGTATTGATTATCATCATTTAAGCGAAGATATTCACTATAAAATGGGTCTTGGATGTGTAGATTGTCATAAAAATTTACATTCAGATTCAAAAAAAGTTAGCTGTATTGATTGCCATAAAAAGTTAAGTAGCAAAAATCACCCTTTATATCATAAAAATATAGATTGCATTGCTTGTCATTCATCTTGGCAGATAAACTCTTATGAACTTTCTGTTTTGAGAGATGATACACCAAATTATAATAAATGGAAAAGATTAACAATGCAAGAAGACACCTATCTTCAAAATTTTTTAACAAAAGCTCTAAAACAAAAAACAAAACCTATCCCTATAATGCCAGACTGGGTAAGTGGAAAATTAAAAACAGGTATTTGGTATAGCGGTTACAGATATAGACGATGGGAAGATTTTTATCTTGCAAATGATGATGATGGAAAAATAAAACTTTTTAGACCGTTATATCAATATAGAATAAGTTATAAAGATAAAAATGGTAAAATGGTATTAGATGATGTAAGTAAAATAGAAGGTAGAAGTATTGAAGTTTGGCTTCCATATTATCCTCATACTATTGGTAAGTATGCCAAAACTTGTGAAATGTGCCATAATAATTCTCTCGTTTTGCAACCAAAGAAATTAAACAATGGTTTGGCAAGTGATTTAAAATTGCCAAGTCCAGGTAGTCTTTACAATGCTACACCATTAACTAAAAAGCAAATAAAAAGGCTTTTTTCAAAAAAATATAAAGAAACAAGGGCACATCTATTTTTTAAGTAAAAGACCCTTCGTGAAATTTATATTTATGTTTTTTTAACTCGTTTCTGATATTTTCTTGATGTTCTTTTCCTTTTGTTTCAAGTGTTATAGTTACATTTGCATCACCATAAGATAATGTGTGGTAGAAGTCCTGTCATAATCTTTGAAAATACCGCTCCAGATTTTGTGTAAATGTTAAATTTGATAAAATTACATTTTAAATATAAAAGGAGAATTTAACATGAACACAAACAATTTAACAAAAGAAAATATTA
>JALUBK010000007.1 GCA_027044945.1 Campylobacterales bacterium | reverse complement strand
ACGGTAACGAATAAAGCATACCATCATGCCCCATAGCAATTCCATCATCAACACCAATGGTATTAAACACAAATGGAACACCACCTGCTTCACGAATAGCCTCTTTTACAATTTCTCCATATTCATGTAAGAAAAAATGTCCAGGGATAATGTCAATATAACTGTTTGCAATTCCAATGAAAGGCTTGTCAAAATCTTCATCTTTCAGACCTGTTGCACGAAGCAAAGAACGGTGTGGAGCTTTATCGAAACCTTTTTTGATGATGTCACTTCTCATGTTGTAATCCTTAATTTTTATTCTAAGACTGTTTGGTATCACTCTTTATAAGTGCGATTATAGCATTTTTTTACTATTTTTAGATAAAAAGCCTTTACAAATGAAAAATAAATCGCTATAATTCCGGCTCACTTACAGATTGTGAGAGAAAACTGCGGGAATAGCTCAGTGGTAGAGCACAACCTTGCCAAGGTTGGGGTCGCGAGTTCGAACCTCGTTTCCCGCTCCATTTATTAAAACTGTTAAACTGTGAATTCATTCATTATGCCCGGGTGGCGAAATTGGTAGACGCAGGGGACTTAAAATCCCCCGGTAGCAATACTGTGCCGGTTCGAGTCCGGCCCCGGGCACCATTGACATGAAAGATAATAACTGGTGCCATCGCCAAGTGGTAAGGCCGCAGCCTGCAAAGCTGCTATCCCCAGTTCAAATCTGGGTGGCACCTCCAGTTAACTTTTTTATGTTATACTAAACACATCGTGGATCTTTGGCAGAGTTGGTCGAATGCACCGGTCTTGAAAACCGGCGAGGGTCACACCTCCCAGAGTTCGAATCTCTGAGGGTCCACCATCACTCAATCTAAGTTAATCCAAACAAATCTAACAAACCCCATAAATACGAGCTTTAATACACAAAGTTAGTCTATTTTAATCCATTATATGCTATAGTAATCTAAAGTTTTTAGGGATAGATTTAGGGAAAAGTATTTATATTCCCTAAAATAGTACAACTATCTATCCCTAAAGATATTCTATTATGGAGTTATCCCTATGGCAAGATTAACAACCCCTTTGACAGCTAAAGAAATACAATCAGCAAAACCTAGAGAGAAAGAGTATAAACTATTTGATGGTGGTGGTCTTTTTCTTGCAGTTACTCCCAAAGGTGGCAAATGGTGGAGATTAAAATATCGTTTCAAGAATAAAGAGCAAAGGTTGGCTTTAGGGGTATATCCTGATTTATCATTGCAAGAGGCAAGAAAGCTAAGAGAAATCTATAAAGCACAAGTAGCCGAGGGAATCAATCCTAATGATAAGAAGCGAGCAGAAAAAGAAGCTGAGTCTATTGCAGAGACAAAAAATCTCAATACATTTGAAAAAATAGCAAGAGAACGATTAGCTATTGCACAAAATGAAATCAGTGAATCTCATTTCAATAGAACTATGAATGCTCTTGTAAATGATTGTTTCCCTGTAATAGGTGCTATGCCTATTGATGAAGTTGAGGCAAAAGATATTTTAGTCATACTACATAGAATGGTAGATAGAAATATCAAAGAGAGTGCGAGAAAACTATTTTATGCGATTAGTAAAACATTTAAGTGGGCAGTTGCAAATGGCAAGGCAAAAAGAAATCCTGCAAACGACATCCTACTTGAAGAAGTTATAGGAAAAAAATCTACAAGACACTTTCCCACAATAACAGATGATAAAGGTATAAGAGGCTTACTCCTTGCAATTGATAGTTATACAGGAGAGTACACAACAAAAAGAGCTTTACAGATGTTGGCTTATGTATTTGTAAGACCTTACAATATCCGTCATGCAGAATGGAGTGAGGTAGATTTTTTAAATAAGAAATGGAATATAGCCGCAGAAAAGATGAAGACAAAAGAGGACTTAATTGTTCCCCTTACAGATACAGTTATAACAATACTAGAAGACATTAAAAGATTTACAGGGGATGGGAGATACATATTTCATAGCCCAAGAGGTAAAACAAGTCCAATGAGCGAAAATACTTTGCTAGGAGCTATAAGAAGATTAGGCTACACTAAAGAAGAATTTGTGCCTCATGCTTTTAGAGCTATGTTTAGTACAGTAGCTCATGAAAAAAGTAGCTTTAAATCTGAAGTAATTGAAACACAATTAGCTCATAGTGTAGGAAATGCAGTAAGTCAAGCATACAATAGAGCAAAATATCTTGATGAAAGAGTTGAGATGATGCAATGGTGGAGTGATTATCTTGATAATTTGCAAAAGTAATCATGATTGGATTAATATGGAGTATCTACAATTTTAAAGATAATTAGCATAGATTAAATTAGAGGAATAGCTTCTGAAAACTACAAGGTTTTTGTAGAGGTTTAAAATAACTGTGTAATTTCTCTATAAGATAACTATAAGAGATTTTGAAGATAATAAAAAATACAACTTCTAACTACAAAAGAAAATAATCAACACTTGTAAGATAAAATACTAACAACCTAATAAATAAAGATTGGACTTATGGAAAATGAAGAGCTAAAAGAAAAGATTAAAAAACAAGCAAGAACTATAAAAAGACTAAAAAGAAAAATTAAAAAACTGGAAGATGATTTATATTTTAAAAATAATGCAAGACCTAATAACCATAAAACAAGACTTAGAGTTAAAGATATAATAAAAATGTATCCAGTTGCAAAAAGCACTATTTGGCTCTATGTAAAAAAAGAAAAACTTAAAGCAATTAAGAATAGTGCTAGAGTTACAACTTTTAATGCCAAAGAAGTAGATAAATTTTTTACATCTATAGGAAAAGGTAAAAGCAACCTACATAAAGAAAAAACTGCTAAAACTGTACTAGAAGATAAGATAAAACAAGAAAAACTTCCTTTAAAAACCCCAAAAATAAAATAAATTATATTGCAAATTTCTTAAATTCTATAAATTTTAATATTATTTTTGAGTTTAATATTAGACTCTATTGTACAAAATATAATTTTTAATATTAAAATATACATAGCAGTAATCCCCCTATTATAGGTACTTTAAGAGTAAATTTTTTAATTTCATCTATAGACTCATCGTTCATCCGAAAATCACTTAAACCATAGGGTGAAAAAAGCACCCTCTATTTTGTATAGACGATAAGCATAAAATGCTAAATTCAATAATAAAGGAATCATTATGATTACTACACCTGAATGCTTGATAAGAAAGCAAGAGAAACAACAAGAATGGCTTAGAGCCTCTGAGGCTATAAAGATTTTTCCTCTAGCCCTATCAACTTTGTGGGATTGGGCAAAAAAAGGAAAATTACATCCTGTAAAAGTAAGTACAAGAGTAACTGTATTCCCTGCTAAGGAGTTGCAAGAGTTATTTATGTATGGAGATAAGAATCTTCAGAATGTTAAACCTCAACCAACAAAGAAAAGAAAAAAGCGAAAAGTCAAATCAGAAGTTTCCGCTCCGATAAAAACAAAAAAGACAACTTTCAGAAAAGTTCAGAGTAAATCACATGAAGAGTTGATGGAGGAGTATAACAGTAGAAAAGATAAAAGCTGTAAACCATATAGCACAAAGCAGTCAGAAAAAACTGTTTACTTTGATGATGTTTCTTTAGTCAAAACAGAAACAATTCAAAAGCCAAAACCAAAAAAAGGATATGGCACAGGGAGAAAAAGAAGAGGTCTTGAAATTGGGGGTAAAGGTAACAAGCTTAAACCAGATGCTAAAGGCAACAACAGACCAAAAGATGCTAGAAAGACAATTGGCGGAATAGGTGCTAAAAGTAATAGCAAGCCAACAGGAAGAAGACTTATTGGTGGAACAGAAAGAAAACCTTTAATACCTCGAAGCAGTTATCAAATGGATAACAAAAAGCCTATAAGTGAAGCTTCAGGACCTCATAAAAAAATTACTGGTAAAGGATACTCTGGACTCATGGATGGAGAAAAATTTTTAGCAAAATTAAAAAAACAAAGAGGCATAAATAAATGATGACAAAACCAAAAATACGTAAAAAAGTCACAATATCAACAGTCAAAAAATATATGCATTACTATTATCCACACATACCTATAGTGTGGAATAGTCATGAGCAATATGGAATTACTAATAACGAATTAGATAAAATTATTGATACCATAAAAATGACATTTGAGTCTTCTGTAACAAATAAATTTGTTTGTGAATATTTAGTTGCATGGCAATCTACAGAAAGAGAATACACTCCAATAAGGAAACATTATAAATTTATTGACTTTTTATATCAATTAAAAATTCTAGATTATAAATGGGAAAGCATAAAAGATGCTAGATGTGTAGCTGATGAATTAGACACAAAGAATGATGAATATTTTGATTTGTATGAGTCGCCATATCCATTAGAATTGGACCAACAGGAGCTATCAGAAGACATGTATGATTACACTTCATACCTTGACGAAGATTTATCTGCTGAAATGTCATATTATATGTGGATAAAAAGCTGTGAAGATAATATTTTACATTCAATTTGTTCTGAAAAAGAAAAATTTAAAATGTTCTCAGAATTATTATTATATAACGAGCTATAAAATGATTTTAAGAAATATTAAATTTTAAATAAACCACCTACTATAGGAACGAAATAAAAGTAAACTGTTCAAAGTTTGGAAGAGTCTTTATTTTTGATATTTTTCCTGTAGTACTTTAACCTCATCATACGACTTTTTACTCTGTTCAACAAGCTCATTAAATGCAAACCCTTTGACGACAATCTCATAAAGTTGTGGTTTGTGCTTTCGCCAATTTCTAAGTGTCACTGTTGTTATACCAAGATAACCAGCCATATCTCTTTGTGTCATTTTGAGCCTTTTTTAGCTAAAAATTTACCCCACTAATGATGATTCTACAACTAGTTAAATATTAATCTTTTTTTAACAAAAATAGTAAAATATTTATCCTTTTTAGATATGATGATAAAATATTAATTCTTTTTCTTTAAAAAGAGAAAGTGAAAAGGGTCTTAATGGTTGATAAAAGTGAAGAGTATATAAATTTAAAGTCTGATAAATCAAATAAATATTATTATCAAGTTAAGTTAGCCAATACAATTAAATATAAGCTCCTAGATAGCAATAGAACAGCAGGTATGCTTGTATTGCCTACAGGTGGAGGAAAAACAAGAGTAGCAGTTACTACAGCTCTTGATAAAGCCATTAAGGATGGGTATAAAATCTTTTGGATAGCTCATCGGCATATGTTGTTAGAACAGGCAGAACAAACCTTTTATGAATTTTCAAAGTTAGCAGATAAAGACCTCTCTATAAAAGTAATATCAGGAAAGCATGATTCTATTCAATCCATAAATCAAAATGATGATGTCGTTATTATCAGCAATATGTCTATGGGTATTCACGAAAAAGATGATGAAGATAAAAATTATGATGGATTAATTCGCCAAACTTTAAAACAAGTACTTTTCACAAAAGAGCAAAAATGGTTAGTTGTTGTAGATGAAGCCCACCATTCACTTGCAAGTTCATACAAAGAATGGATAGCTCCTAAAAAAGGCTGGTTGAGGCGATATAGAAAAAACAATATTAAGATTTTAGGTCTCACAGCTACACCAAATTTTATATCTGAAAAGGATACAAGTAAATATGATGAGAACAGAACAAAAGAACTATCCCATATTTATGATGACAACCTTATAAGTACAATTTCAACACAGAAGCTTATAGAAAAAGGAATCCTGAGTCTTCCAAATTTTATTACAATTGATACAGAAGTGGAACTTGATGCAGATGAGCTATTAAATCGAGTTAAAGGGATAAAAGGCTCATTAAATAATCCTATCTTAGAACAAGAACTAAATGAAGAGATAGCAAAACATGAGGGAAGAAATCGTTTAATAGTTGCGACCTACTTAAATGGGCATAATAAGATTGATTTTACAAAAAGTCCTACTTTGATTTTTGCTTCAAATGTTGTTAATGCTGTAACATTAAAAGAAGCATTTAAAAATGCTGGTGTTTCAGCAGATGTAATTTTTAGTGGTAAATCAGATAATGATGAAGTCATAGAAAACTTTAGAAATAAAAAATTAAAAATTCTTATCAATGTCGAGATACTAACAGAGGGTAGCGATATACCTGAGATACAAAATGTATTTATAGCTAAAATTACAGGTTCAAAAATTTTATACAGACAAATGGTCGGAAGAGCATTAAGAGGTCTTGATAGTGGTGGTACAAAAACAGCAAATATTGTAACTTTTAGAGACAATATAATCAACTATCATAAAGATTTTTTTAAAGCCCAACATCTTAAAAAAGGTTTATTTACGGAAGTAAAAAGCAAGCCATCATCTCCAGTAATAACGATAACTACCATTACAGGAAAAGATATAGAAGATGCTTATAAAAAATTTGCAGGTTTAGATGGTGGAAATAAAAATATAGAATTAACATCTGCAATTCCTATTGGGTATTACGACTTAGATGAAGTCGATAAAAAAATAAATGTTTATCAACATCAATTAGAAAGTTATAAGAATTTTCTAGTTGCATACGAAGAGAATAACACACTTGCAGAGCAAAATATAGAAACTTTAAAAAAACTTTATTTTAAAAGCGAAAATATGCTTTTTGATATAGTTGAATCAGATTTGAAAGAGTTTGTACACTATATAAAATATCTTCATATTATTCCTAATTTTATAAAATTTGAATTTAAAGAAAAGCTAGAAGAAGAGCTACAAGGCATTGCAAAAAAATACACAACTAATTTAACTTTTAAATCACTAGAAGATGATTATAAAACAAGTGAATATATAAAAAAATTTTACTCCTTTATTGATTTTGAGGAAGAGTGCTTAAAACTCATTAAGAGATATAGACATCATTTAAACAAGCCTTTAAAAACGATAGAGATAAAAGAAGATGAGTATCCTGAGTTTACATTTGATGAGAAAAAACATAACAAAAGCAATATCTTTGAAAATGCAAAAAAAGAAATCTTGCGAGTGTTGAAAAAAACGGAACTAGAAAATTCTCCTGATAAATTTAAATGGACACCTCAAGCATATAAAAGCTGGTGGGGTTATGCTTCTGCTCCTGTTGATGGATTTTCTTCTACAAAGTCAAGTGAAATTAGAATCAATAAAATACTACAACTTAAAGAAATTCCTAGTAAAGTCATAGAATTTGTAGTTTATCATGAGCTATTGCATACAGAGTTAAAGAACTATACACATAATAAAGAGTTTAAACAATATGAATCTATGTTTCCTGATTTTGTTTATTGTGAGCAAGTGCTTCATCAAATTGCGATGTCCAATATTGAGAATATCACTACAGATGTTACCCAAGTTAAAAATTGGTCACTATATGATTCTCAAAGAAAATTTACAAGAGATGAGATTCAAAATATTGTGCAAGAAAAAAATTTAATAATGCCTACTCTTGATGAGCTTAAAGAAATTGTCAGCGAAGAGAGTCAATATTTTAGAAACAATAGTAGTGATGAGCCAATCTTATATTTAGCAAATAATTTACAAGACTTCTATTCATCATTTAGAATCAATGGTCAGCACAATATTTATAAAGATAAATATATGCTCATCGTAAATCAAGAAGCTTAGATGTCAGAGAACAACTATTTATATTTAATGTGCAATCCCGACAAATGGTTTGGAGAGGGTGCAGAAAAGAATTATCAAGTTAATGAGCTACTTTATAATCTTGATGAAACAAGTTGGGGAGTAAGCCATCTTAAAAATATTTTTATTGGTATGCAAGGGATAATCAAGGTTAGTAGAGATGATAGACCTCTGTATTTTTTAGATGAGTATAATCTTAAAAAGCTAGAAAGCGGTATTTATGCTACTTTTGAAGTGGTTGATTTTCATCCTGATAAAAAAGATGGTAGTGTAACTATCAAAGTGATAGAGAATTTATTTCGTGAAGATAGAATTATTGATAAAGAAAAATCAAAGTCTATTTTAGGAAATAAATTCAGCTCACAAAGTCAAGGATATATTAATAGCGATACATTTAAGCTCGTATATGAGGCTTTAAAAGAAATTCCATACAAAGATGTGCCTAAGCCCATTAAAGGGCTTATTGTTGAGGATTCAAAAGAAGTTTATCCAAGAGATATACAAGAAAAAGAAAATGCTTTAAAATTAGCAAACTATCAATGTGAAATAGATAAAGAACATACAACCTTTACTGCAAGAGTAAATAATAAAAATTATGTCGAGGGGCATCACCTCATCCCTATTAATCAATATGACAAATTTCCGTATGACATTGATGTGCAAGCAAATATTATTTCATTATGCCCAACTTGTCACAGACAGCTTCATTCAGGCATAAATACAGATGTTGATAAGATATTGAACAAATTGTATGACAGCAGAAAAGAGAGGCTTATGAGTGTTGGATTAGAAATCACACTAGATGAATTGCAGAAAATTTATTATAAGGAGCTATTAGAATGACTAAAATAATAGCCATAGGAAATTGCGGGAACAATATTTTAGAGTTTCTACAAAAACAAAACTATCACATAAAAAGAGATGAAAATTATAAGTTTATATCTGTTGGCAACAGTGATGATATTCAACAATTACAACTCAATGAAGATGATACCATTTTTGTAGTATCTGGGCTTGGTGGTTCACAAGGTGGAAAGCTTACTATTGAGCTTACACAAACACTTTTAGAAAAAAATTTCAAAGTGAAAAATATTGTAATTCTTCCTTTTCATGCAGAAACTAATGCTAAAAAAGCAATCTTAGAACTAGAGAGTTTAATTGCAATCAATCAGAATGTTGAAGTCTATCCAAACAATGATTTTATGGAAGATGAATCAAATACTATGCTTGAAATTATGGGATTAGCCGATAAAGTGATATTTGATAGAATCAATCGAGAAGATGAAAACAAAGATATAAGCACTATTCAAGATGTACAAAGCATAGCTCAAAACATATTGAGAAACTATAAAGAGGAAGTGAATTAAATGTACACGATGATATTAAAAGATTATAAAGAACAATCCTTTCCAGAGCATTTTGAGATATACAATATCTCTGATACAAAGATAGAGGGAATGAAAGATTTGAAGCTTTTGCAACTTCCTAAGCTTCATTTACTCAAATTTAAAAAGGGACAAATCTCAAAAGAAGAGCTACAAGAGCAGTATTATAGAGGGCTTGACTCACGAGGGGCGAGTCTTATCGGTGTTGATTATGGAAGTTGTGCTTTTATGATTTGTCAATGCGAGAATTACAAACATAGTGACACTTGCCCTATTCCATATCTAGCCAAATATATGAAAAAGAAAAATTTTGAAGTTGAAAAGTATCTCTAATGATAAGTACAGTAGTTTCGCTTGAAGAGATAACAAAGATTTTCAACGAAGAGTGCTTATCTATGATAAGCTATGAAGATTTTGAAAATGCTCTTAAGGTAGCAGATAGGATTCAGCATATACAATTTGATGTGTCAACCCTATATCATACTTATCCATAAATATTTTAAGCTGCTGTTTCAACCTGTAACATCATTTTTTCTTCAAACTCAACTGGTGACAAATTATAATTTGCACTATGCATCCTCTGTC
>JALUBK010000006.1 GCA_027044945.1 Campylobacterales bacterium | reverse complement strand
AATTGATATAAATGTAAGCGATACAAATGGAACAAAAGGAGTCGAAATATTGGATAAAAATGCAACTTTTTACTATGGAAGAGTTCATGCACCTGATTATAGTGCTGAAAACAATACCACTATAAGCAGTGCTGAAAACAATACCACTATAAGGGATGCAAAGATTTATTATGAAGTTTATTGTAAAGATTGCAATAAAACAAAATTTACATTGGCTAACGGAAAAGAGAGTGTTGATAGTATTTACTGGTATATAAACAACTCTCATGACTCAAAAGATGGCAACATTTCAAACTTTTTAAATTCTTGGACACATTCTGTCTCCACTCGTTTAACATTTGCACCACAAAAAAGTCCAAATAATATATCAAATGGCATAGAAACACACAATATCACCTATAATCCTCCAAGAACATATCCATACAAAGAAAATGTTGATATCAATGCTTCACCATGGCTTGTTTATAATGAATTTAACGAGACTGCAAAATATAACAGTTTTAATGTTGAATTTTATGGTGTTGGCGGATGGGCAGGTGTAGGTAAAACAGGTAAAATTGTTGATCTAAATATTAGCACAAAAAAATCTAAGAGGATAGAATGGTAAAAAAAGGCTTTACTTTTATAGAACTTATTGTTGCTATAGTGGTTATCGGTATCGCTTTGATGAGTGTTCCCTTACTTTTGTCGCAATCTTCAAGAAGTGATGAATTTAGCATCAATCAAGAAGCGATATTGGCTGCTACGACAAAGATAGGCGATATATTGACTTATCCGTGGAATGACACAAACTCTTCAGGAATTTTGCATGTTTTTGATGTAACACATGGAGATAGTCAACTAATTAGACACAATAATCGGAGAATAGGACATTTTAAAGAAAAATATAGAAGAAAATTTTATAACAATAGCGATAGCATAGAGCATAATGCTTCTATCACACTCGGACTTGAGAGCCATGACCATGGTGTCTTTAATGATATAGATGATTTTAATGATGCAAATTTTTCTGTTGCAAATGGAGGACTTGGGGATTATATACAAGAGTTAAACCTTAGTGTTCGTGTTTTTTATATAAGAAATAATGATGTGAATTATTCGCAAAGTCCGACATTAAATTTTGGAGAGTTAAATACAACCTCTCATACTCCAAGCACAAACATAAAAATGGTAGAAGTTAATGTTTCAGATGGTCATACCAACAAAACAATAACCACATTAAAAGCTTTTTCTTGCAATATTGGAAGTTATCAATTACTTTATAGGACATTTCCATGAAAAAATTTAAAAATCGTTTAGCATTTACAATGATAGAGATGATTTTTGTTATAATTATTTTAGGTATTGTTGCAGCCATTGGAAGCAACATTATATCCAAAATATATAAATCCTATGTATATTCAAGAAGCATAAATACTCTACAAACAAAAACAGAACTGGCTCTTATGCAAATATCAAAGTTTTTATCTTATAGGATAAAAAATAGTGTTATAGCAAGAGAAGATCGAACAGATTTTAAAGCTTTAAATGATGCCAATGGAAGTTACACTATACTTGAATGGATAGGATACAATAATGAAGGCTTTGAAGGAAACGGAACCAATCCTGGCTGGAGCGGTTTTGTAGATCTTGATAGTCCCGAAACAAATCAAACACAAATAAAAACTTCAGGGAGCAAACTTTCACTCGCAGAACAAAATATATATGCCTTGTCTAACGGGGAAGTAAATTTATCTAGCCCAAATAGTTCTGCTGCTATTATTTTTGACGGACTTCCAAATGATTTTAATATATCACAATATGGATGGGACGATGGCACCACCCATAGAAACCATGATTATGTTTTTAGAGTTCAAAAAGACGGAAGTGATATTTTAAAATTTATAGAAAATAAACCTTCAACAGTGTATGAACATTATAAACTTGTGTGGAGTGCTTATGCCATAGTGCCTGAAGGAAAAAAAGGAGATAAAAATCTTACATTCTATTACAATTTTAGACCTTGGATGGATGAAAACGATACTAATGGTAGCCATGCAGTTTTAATGGAACATGTAACGACTTTTAAATTTAGGCAAATAGGAGACACCATGAGGTTGAAACTTTGTGTCAATAATCCAGATGCAAATGATACATTTTGTAAAGAAGAGGTGGTGTTTTAAATGAAAAAAGGTTTTTCTTTACTTTTGGCGATAATTGTCATGATAACCATAGCTACTTTGATGGCACTTATGATATCATTGAGCACAACCACAGCAAAACAAACAACAGATATTTATGCAAGTGAACAAACAAAGCTTTTAGCCAAAAGTGCTACCGAACTTGCACTACTGGCGATATCAGGACATAATAATAGTAAAAACTGTATAAATAATATCAACTTTACTTTTGGACACAATTATGAAGTCAATATGAGTCTTTATTATATAGGAAAAGGACTACCTACATCTTGCCGGGAACTCAATAATAGTATCTCAACTCCCGAATCGAATGGAACAGTTATCATAGATACTTATGTTGATTATAATGGCTCGAGTGAGCCAATAAGATATCACAGACGAACCATACAAAAGCCATAATTTATACTTTTTTGGGTAAAATTTCATCAGGGAAACAAGGTTCTCTAAATTATTTTAAAGGAGATAAGATGAATGTTAATGTAGTTGGAAAGCAATTTGATTTAACAGATGCCATCAAAGACCACATATCGTCAGCTATAAGTTCATTGGAAAAATTTAACTTAGATATTATTTCAACCAGAGTTATAATTACTGGAGATGAAAAAAATGGTAAAAAAGGTTTTAGTGTTGAATTTGTTATAATATTACCAAATAAAAATAGTGTAATAATAAAACAAAAAGATAAAGATGTTTATACTGCTATTGATTTGGCAAGTGAAAGAGCTCAAAAAGTTTTAAGACGACATAGTGATAAAATAAAAGAACATAAAGCTGAAAAGCTTGAAGAAGTAGAAGCCCAAAAAATACTTGAAGAAGAAAAAAAAGCATTTGAAGAATTAGCAGATGAAATTATTCCTATGGAATTAGATCTTTATAAGCCAACAGAACTCGAAGAAGCTCTTGAAAAACTAAAAGAAAGCGAAAAACAATTTTTAGTTTTTAATGACATAGACAATCACATGAGAGTTCTTTATAAAAAAGACAATGGGAAATATGGTCTTTATTAAAATTATGAGGCTTGAAATCTTTCAAGTCTCTCTTTTGCCTGTTTAATGATAGATGCATCATTGCTCAAATCTATCCAATGAAATTGTTGTCCGCTTTGATTTTTTCCACTTATTATATCACCACTTTGGCGAAATTTTAAATCCAATTCAGCTATATCAAAACCGTTAGTAGTTTTTGCAAATTCTTTCAATCTTTTAGAATTTTTATTATTTGTATATAAAAAACAATATCCTTTAAGACCTGTTCGACTAACTCTTCCTCTTATTTGATGAAGACTTGCAAACCCAAGCCTTTCAGCCCCAACTATAACAATAGTGCTCAATCTCGGCAAAGAAATACCTACTTCTATAACTGTCGTAGAGATGAGCAAATCCCCCCTATCTCTAAAATTTTCTAAATTTTTATCTTTATCTTTATCTTTTCCAAAAGTAACAAAAACATTTTCAAATCTTTTAAGCCAATACTCTTTTGCTTCATCTATTGATTGATATTTTATAGTTTCGCTTTCTTTTACAAGAGGATATACAATAATAATTTGATGATGACTTTCAATCTCCTTTTTTATGTGCAATAATAAATCTTTAAAATCTTCTCTGCCTATTATCTTTGTCATGATATTCTTTTTATAGGGCATCTGTTTTATAAAAGAATAATCAACCAAAGAAGAGTTTATCATAGCCATTGTTCTAGGGATAGGAGTAGCACTAAATTGCAAAAAATGAACTCTTTTATTTTTATCTTTAATAACTAATTTTTTTATAAATTCTCTTTGACTTACACCAAACCTATGCTGTTCATCTATCATCACCAAATCACACTCAGGTAATTTTCTATACATCAGGGCATGTGTTCCTATGATAAAATCATATTGACTCAAATCTTCTTCTTGAGTTTTTGATGTTACTAAAGTAATTTTTACAAAAGATGGTAAAAATTTTTTGGCTTCATTGTAAATTTGATTGGCTAAAATAGAAGTTGGTGCCATAAGAATTGATTTTAAAGGATATGCCATCATTATTGAAGCTAACATTACTATTGTTTTACCACATCCAACATCACCCATAACAACTCTTTTTGAAGCATAATTTGATTTGAAATCTTTTTGAATATCATGAATAGATTTTTTTTGATCATTTGTTAAGTTAAAAGGCAATGTTTTTAAAAAATTATTATAATCTCCATTTAAAATATTATTAGCTAAGTATTTTCTTTTTTTGCTGGATAATTTTTTCAAATAATTATATATTTCAACATATTTTAAAGCAAATAATTCTTCTTCGTTATATCCATTTTTTTGAAAATTATTTAAAAAAGAGATAGTAGGATAATGAAAAATAGACATTATAGAAGCTATTTTTTTATCCAACCCCTCTTCTTCAAGCGATGTTTTTGAAATATATTTATCTACAAGATTTTTAATAACACAATTTTTATATTTAACATCTATAATATTTATATTTTTTATAATTTTTGGCTGAATAATAGAATAAGTATTGTAATTGTATTCTATTTTACCTCGGATATAAATTCTACTTTTTATAGCAAAAATTTTTTTATGAAATGGCTTGGGATGAAAAATAATTCCAGCTATTTCTTGATTTAGATTGTGGCAAAAAAATCTTAATTTTAAAAATTTACCAACATCATTTTTTGATAAAACAGTAACATCCAACACATTATCAAAATCAATTTTCAAAGAAGTTGAAAGAAAATTATTTTCATAAGTTTTTGGAAGAAGCAAAGACAAATCCAATAATGACTCTACTCCTATTTTTTTAAATCTTTCTTTATCTTGAGAATCAAACCAACTCATCTAATCTGTTACGATTGAAAATGATAATTTTAATATTTCAGAATGTTTGGATATAAAATCATTCAAATCTTTTAAACTAAGCTGTTTTATCAATTTCAATTCATCTTTTGAATACCCTATTTTCAATCCTCTGTAATATTCAAAAAAAGCTCTGTTTAACCTTTGAGAAAGTGTTTCCACTCTAAGAGGCTCACTACCTTCTAAAAATTCTTTTGCCGAATTTAACTCTTCTTCGGTAGCACCTTTTTTGATAAAATTTTCAATAATCTCTTTAACACAAGCTATTGCTTCATCTTTTGTTTGAATTTTTGTCTGCAAATATCCACTAAAATTGCTATAAGATTTATTTAAATTTATTTTTGAATAAACCGAATAAGCTAAACCTTTTTTAACTCTAATCTCTTCCATCAACCTGCTTCCAAAACCACTTGAACCCAATATAAAACCAGCAACTTTAGCTTTATAAGCATCTTTATCATTTACTTTAAGATAAAAAGGAGCTCCAAAATACACATAAGCTTGTTTTGTTTCTTTTTTAATAATTCGGATTTTTTCTTTGTCATTTGCATTATAAAAACCAACCTTTTGACACTCTCCTTTTGGCAGTTCAGAAAGAAATTTTTCAATATATTTTATCGCCTTAGTCTCTTCAATATCTCCGCCTATAACAACCATGGCACGATTTAATACAATATGTTTTCTAATAAAACTTTCTATATTTTCCAATTTTAAAGATTTGATACTTTCTTTATTGCCAAGCGAATTATGACCCAAAGGAGTTCCATCAAAAAGTATCTCTTTCAAATTTAAACTTGCTATATAATCAAAATCATCTTCTTTTGAAAGTAATTCGCCTAAAGTCATAGTTTTAACTTTTTTTAAACTCTCTTCGCTTAGATTTGGATCTTTTAAAAGTTCTTTTAACTCTTTTATTGCCAATGGAAATTTTTCTTTTAAAACATTTAAATCAAAAACAAATGTTTCATTTCCATTACTTGCATTAAGGCTGATAGCATTATCATCTAAAATTTCGGAAAATTTTGTAGAACCGAGTGTTTTAGTTCCTTCGTTAAACATTTTAGAACTAAATCTTGCAAGACCCGGAAAATTACCATCTTCTAAACTTCCAGAATTTCTAAAAATCAATTCCAACGAAACAACAGGGAGAGAATTATCCTGCTCATAAATAACTGGGACTTGAACACCAGAAATGTTTATCTTTTTTATTATAGCACTCATCAACTATCCTTATATGTAAAAATTGCTTTATTTATATGTTTTCAAAATATTATATGCAGTGTCTCTTTTTGCAGGAATTGCACCAATATCTTTTATCAATTTAACCATCTCTTCTTGGTTCATTTTATTGCTTACTCCAGCAGCTGAAACAACATTTTCTTCCATCATAGTGCTTCCTAAATCATTTGCACCAAAAAGCAAAGCAAGTTGTCCGATATAACTTCCTTGAGTAACCCATGAACTTTGTATGTTTTGAAAATTATCCAAATAAAGTCTACTAAGAGCTAAAATCTTTAAATATCTATTTGGAGAAGCCCTAAAACGAACTATTCCTTGTTTTTGAAGTTCTGTTTGATTTGGTTGAAAACTCCAAACAATAAAAGCTCTAAAACCACCAGTTTCATCTTGAAGCTCCCTCACTCTTCTTAAATGTTCTATAATATCTTCATCTTTATCAACAGAACCAAACATCATGGTTGCAGTTGTTTTCATACCGATTTGATGGGCTGCACGATGAACATTTATCCATTCATCACTTGTAAGTTTTTTTGGAGCTATAACCTTTCTAACTCGCTCACTTAGCACTTCAGCTCCGGCTCCTGGCATACTAAAAAGACCTTTTTTATGCAATCTTTCCAAAACTTCTTTATGCGAAATTTTAGAAATTTTAGAAATATAATCTATCTCAACAGCAGAAAAGCCGTGGATAGTTATTGTAGGATATTTTTTATGAATCCAATCAACCAAATCTTCATACCATTGAATCTTAAGTTTAGGATGAACTCCGCCTTGAAAAAGGATTTGAGTTCCGCCAATATCCAAAAGCTCTTCAATCTTTTTACCTATCTCCTCAAAGCTCAGTATATAAGCTTCTTTATCTTTTGGATGACGATAAAAAGCACAAAATTTACAATCCACCCAACATGCATTTGTATAATTAATATTTCTATCAACTATAAAAGTTACTATATTTTTAGGATGAAGTTCTCTTTTTTTTTCCAAAGCCATTCTTCCCAAATCTTTTAGATTTGCCTCTTTTAAAAGTTTTAATGCTTTTTCATCATTTAATCTTGTTTTCATATTGCAATATTTATTTTACCTTTTTAAATTTTCTCATTATACTTCAAATTTGATTAAGATGGTATAAATAAGATAAATCAATTTTTGCAATAACCATCCATAATCATAAATCTATTTATAAGTTAATATTTGATAAACTTTATCTTTAAGAGGAAATTCTCATGAAAATAATTAATTTTACAGCAAAGGCATTTAAAACATCCAAAGCATTAAGTATATGTGTTTTACTCTTTTTACTCTCTTTTGCTATTCATTTTTATATTCAATCAAAATATATAAAAAATAGCAGACAAAGTCGTATTTTAGCGATTCAAAATGAAGCAAAACTACTCATCGAAACAAAAAAAGAAAATACATTTCATATTGCACAAAGAATTGCTATTGATAACAAATTAATAAACATCATGAAACACAAACAATATAAAAAACTTTATAATGGAAATATTTTTGATTTAGGAAAAAAATTTAAAAATTTTAAACATATTTGGTTGCATGTTGTTGATGCAAAAGGTATCAACAGATATGCTTCATGGCTCAATAAAAACAATAAGCTTATTGGAAAATATATTTTAAACAGTAGAAAAGACTTGGTAAAACTCTATAAAAAACCTCATCCTAGAAGTCTTATAAGTGTTGGTATTTTTGATATTAGTTTTAAAGGAATTATGCCTATTTATGATAATAAACATAAGTTTTTAGGTATTGTAGAAGTAATTACCCAGTTTAACTCTATTGCCAGAGATTTAAAAAAAGATCAAATTTATTCAGCACTGATTATTGATAAAAGATTTACAAAACAATTAAAACATCCTTTGTCAAAAACTTTTATTGATGGTTATAATATTTCAACACTTAAACTTAATAAAACCGTTAAATATTTTTTAAAAGAAAGAGGAATAAAATATTTTTTAAACAACTCGAATTGCGAAATGAGTAAAAATTTGTTTAGAGAAACTTATCTTATAACAAGAGTAAATATTTTTGGAATAAACAATAAAATAATAGCACATTATATTTTATTTATAAAAGATAAAAATTATCTTAAAAGTAAAGAAATTTTACTTCAATTACTTACCATTATCATGGCATTATTTTTTATTTTAATATCCTATTTTGGATTTAAAACATACATATTAAATTTAAAATTAATAAAATCACTTAATAAAAAAGTTAAAAAAGAAACAGAAAAAAATCTCTTTCTAATTTATAACGATCAATTAACAAAATGTTGGACAAAAGAAAAATTTTTAGCAGATAAAATATTTTATAAAGAAAAAGAATTGGTAATGCTCAATATTAGGAATTTCAGTCAAATTAATGCTACTTATGGTTTTAAAATAGGCGATGAAATTTTGAGATTGAGTGTTCTTAGATTGCAAATTATCCTAAAAAGAAAAATTTACAGAATCGATTCTGATGAATTTGTTTTTATCTCACAAAAAACAATAAATGACATTAGACACATAAAACACCATTTCAATGATGATCCTTTGCATATTACAAAAGATGATATAAATATTAGAATTTTTTTTAGTTTTTCAGCTGCACATGGCTCAGAAAGAGATTCTTTACGAAAATTAACTATTGCCATAAAACAAGCAAAAAGAAAACCATATAAAGAATTTGTTTATTACAAAAAGCAAAATATAAATAATGATTTTTTAAAATTTAATAGTTACTTGTATGATGCTATATTTTCACAACAAGAAGCAAAAATAATTCCTTACTTTCAAGGTATTTTCGATAATAAAACTAAAAAAATTGTCAAATATGAATCACTTGCCCGTCTTGAAGTAAATGGAAAAATTTACTCTCCATATTATTTTATAGACATAGCAAAAAACAGTGGCTTTTTAGTTGAAATTACAAAAATAATGATAGATAAGAGTTTTGCACATCTTTCTAGATATCCCAAAAACATAACAATTTCTATTAACATTACAGAAGATGATCTTTATAATAAAAAACTTAAAGAATATTTATTGGAAAGATTAGATTTTTATCATCTTAGTGCTGGACAAATTGTTTTAGAGATTTTAGAAGGAATAAGTGCTGGAGGCACATATGACAATATCATTCAGCTTAAAGAATTAAAAAAAGCAGGATTTAAACTAGCTATTGATGATTTTGGTGTTGAATATTCTAACTTTGAGCGTATCAATGAGCTTGATATTGATTTTATCAAAATAGATGGAAAATATATTAAAAATATAGATACAAATCAAAAAAGTTACAAAATAGTAAAAGCGATCAGTGAATTTGCTTCTTCTATGAATATAGATATTATAGCTGAATTTGTAGAAAATGAAAAGATTCAAAAAATTGTCTCACAAATAGGCATAGAGTTTTCTCAGGGCTACTATTTTTCAGTTCCGGCTCAAATATTTAAACAATAAAAAGGAAATTACTATTATGATTATTACTTATGTTGTGGCTAAAATAATTCATATTATAACTATAATATTTTTCATAGGAACGGTATTTTGTAGAACTTTTATTATCCCTATACTTAAAACAAAATATGACAAAAGAATATATATTAATATAGACGATTTAACTGGCAAAAGAGCTAGAAAGATTATCAAAATTAATAATATTTTTTTAATTTTAAGCGGTTTGTATTTGTTTAGCTTTCATTTGAAAACTGTAAATTTATTACTTGATATTAAAGTAAGCATAGGATTAACTTTGGCATTAACATTTTATATAGTGCCTATTATTATGCAAAAAACAAAACACATACCATGGTTTAAACAATTTTTTCATTATATATTTTTCTCTTTAATGATGATAGTTCTTATACTTTCTCAAATAATGTTTATATTATAAAATCCTAAAAAGGCAAAGCAGTTTGCCTTTTCTTAACCATAAATCTACCTCGTTTCACTCGCTACGATTTATTTCAAGGTGCTCAGACTTTTTTATGTTCGCCACTAAAATCCTTGATTTTAGGGCTTACATAGAAAAAAAGTCACAAAATCCTAAAAAGGCAAAGCAGTTTGCCTTTTCTTAAC
>JALUBK010000005.1 GCA_027044945.1 Campylobacterales bacterium | reverse complement strand
AAATCTATTCCAAATTGGGCAGAAATTATATCTCAATTTTCAATAATATTTGAAGATAGACTTAATGGATATATTAGATAAAAATATGTATAATTATTTTAGTAAAAGTCATTTACACAAAATCGGATAGAACTATGAGAAAAATTACAAATGTAAGTAAACTTCATTCACTTGGATGGAAACATAAAATTGAACTTGAAGATGGTATTAAAAAAATTTTTGAGTGGTATGCGAATGATAAGTAAAATAAAATTCTTATTTCAACAATGTATATGATTACAGTATTTACTCCAACTTATAATAGAGCTGATAAATTACATAGAGTATATAATTCTTTAAAAAATCAAACTTTAAAAAAAATTAACAATAAATATATATTTGAATGGATTATAGTTGATGATGGGAGCAGTGATAACACAAAAGAATTAGTCAAAAAATGGCAAAAAGAAGTTGATTTTCCCATAAGATATTTTTATCAAACAAATCAAGGTAAACCATCTGCTTCAAAAAAAGGTATAGAAGAAGCAAAAGGTGAATTGTTTTTATTTGCTGATAGTGATGATGAGTTTTTAAGTGAGACTTTTGAAACTTTTTATAATATTTGGAATAGTTTTACTGACGAAGAGAAAGAAAAATGTGGTGGAATTGATGTTTTGTGCAAAGATCAAAATGGTAATCGAGTAGGATGTAATTTTCCGATCAGTAATCAATTTATTCCTGCTTTAACTACTTCTTTTGGATGGAGGAGTTTAAAACTTGGTGAAACATGGGCAGCATTAAACACTAAAAATCTCAAAAATGCATTTTTAATACCAAAAGAAGCTAAAAATTTAAAATTTATACCTGAAAGTTTTTTTTGGAGTAGAATTATATTTGAGTACAAACCTTTTTCTTTTCCTATAAATAAAGTTTTAAGGATATATTATAAAAATGAGGGACAAAATATAAGTCAAAATGTAAGAGATAAATATCCTGAGGGATTTCTTTTTGAGTCAAAATGGTTTGTTAAAAAATATAAATGGATACTTTTTAAATATCCGAAAATATATATAAAACATTTGTTAAAATATATCTATTTTTCTATAAAAGTAAAATTATGAAATTGCTTTTTATTATCTCCTCTTTATCAAATGGTGGTGCAGAAAAAATATTGACACTATTAGCCAATCATTTTTCTCATAATAATGATGTATATATCATAACACTATCTAAGAATAAACCTTTTTATAAACTTGAAAAAAAAGTTACTCTTATACAATTAAATTTATATCAAACTTCTACCTCAGTCTATGAAGCATTAACAAACAATATAAAAAGAGTAATTACACTAAGAAAAACCATAAAAAGTATTCAGCCTGATATTATTATCTCTTTTTTAACTCAAACCAATATAATATCCATCATAGCAACTACTTTTATGAATATTCCAATAATTATAGCGGAACATTCAATATATAATACGGAAAACAACAATGGGTTTTGGAGACTATTAAGAAAAGCTATCTACCCTTTTGCAAATACATTAATATTGCTAACTAAATACGATGCAGAAAATTATAACTTTGTTGCAAATAAAGCTGTAATTCCTAATTTTATCAGCATAGAAGAAGCAAATAATAATCTTAAAAAGGAAAATATTATCTTGGCTGTTGGAAGGTTACATCCCGTTAAACAATTTGATAAACTGATAATAATGTATTCTAAAATAGATACAAATTATAAATTATTGATAGTTGGAGAAGGAAAAGAAAGAAAAAAATTAGAGATATTAATAAAAACATTGGGATTAGAAGATAGAGTATCATTAGAAGGACAAAGAAAAAATATATATGAATACTATAAAAAAGCAAAAATATTTGTTTTAACTAGTAAGCATGAAGCTTTTCCGAATGTATTGTTAGAAGCAATGTATTTTGGATGTTCTATAGTTAGTTTTGATTGTGATTATGGACCAAGAGCAATTATAGAAAATAAAAAAAATGGCTTTTTGGTAAATAGTGAAGATGAATTTGTAGATAGTATAAATATGTTTATAAGCAATCAATTATTATTGAATAAAGTTTCATATTATGCGAAAGAAAGAACAAACGATTTTGAAAAGGAAAAAATTATACAGAAATGGAAGAATATTATTTATGACAAATAAATTAAATAGAATCTTGAAGAGATTATTTGATATAAACTTTTATAGCTGTTTGTTTGACAAATGGATACTTATTTTATTGCAAAAAATATATAAATTTGATAAATGGCATGCAAATGCTCCTTATAGCTGCAGACCTTATAAGAAAGTACTTGTCAATGAAATTAATAAATTGGATATCAATGATGTTGCTGTAGAAATAGGAGGAGGACTTGGAGATATAATATCGAAAATAAAAACAAAAAAAAAATACTTAATAGATTTGGATAATAAGCTTAAAAAAATTATACATATTTTACATAAAAATATAATATTTATTAATGGAAGTTTTGATGAAATAAAAACTATTTATGAAAAAAATATAGATATTTTAATCTTGATTAATTGGATTCATGAATTAGATAAAAATGATATTCTTGATGGTATCTATAATATAAAAAAACAAAAAAAAATAAAATATATAGTTTTAGACGAAATAAATGATAATATACAAGGATACAAGTATAAACATAGATTTGAGAATATTAAGGATTTTACAACGATAAAGCTCATTGATGATCCTGAAAAAATAAGAAAGTTTAGAATTTTAAAATGCAAAAATATATAATTCGTCTTGATGATGCTTGTCCTACCATGGATCATAAAAAGT
The DNA here is from genome assembly GCA_027044945.1 of Campylobacterales bacterium. Classification (GTDB taxonomy): domain Bacteria; phylum Campylobacterota; class Campylobacteria; order Campylobacterales; family JALSKU01; genus JALSKU01. The sequence goes on along the minus strand of JALUBK010000005.1, from coordinate 7,731 downwards.
GGAATAAAATCTTTGATATATTAGATAAATATGATATAAAACCTATAATTGCTATTATTCCGAATAATTCAGATAAAAAAATGATGATAGATAAATATAATAATAATTTTTGGGAAAGTGTAAAGGAGTGGGAAAACAAAGGTTATCATATAGCAATGCATGGATATGACCATAACTATATATCAAAAAATTCGGGCTTAATTCCTATGAATAATAATAGCGAATTTGCTGATATAGATAAAAAAATTCAAGTTGAAAAAATTCAACAAGGGTGGAAAATTTTTCAAAAAAACGGCATATCTCCAAAGATATGGGTTGCTCCTTCTCATACATTTGATAAAATTACCCTTCAAGTTTTAAAAAAAGAAACAGATATACATATCATTTCGGATGGCATAGCATATTATCCATACAATAGATATGGTTTTTTTTGGATACCTCAGCAATTATGGTGGTTTGAAGAAAAAAAATATGGAGTTTGGACGATCTGTCTTCATCCAAATAACATGAATGAAGAACAAATAGAAAAATTAGAAAAAAGTATACAAGATAATATAGATAAATTTAAAGTAAAATTAGATGTTTTGCATAAACAATATAAAAATAGAAAATTATCTCTAAAAGATAATATCTATTTTAATTTTTTCTTTTTAAGAAGAAAATTATCAAGGATAAAGATATTGCAAAAAATTTATAAAAATATCAAAGGATGAAAAAATTGGATTACCCAAAATTATCAATAATAGTTCCGACCTATAATAGAGCAAATTGCCTCAAAGAATGTCTTAAAAGTATTATCAATCAAAATTATCCAAATCTTGAAATAATAATAACAGATGATAATTCAACTGATAATACCAAAGAAGTTGCAGAAGAATATATACAAAAATATCCATTTATAAAATATACAAAAAATACAAAATATCCAAAAGGTCCAAATGGAAATAAAAATAATGGACTAGATTATGTAACAGGTGATATTATAGGTATATTTGATGATGACGATACAATGATTAAAGATGCTTTAAAAATAATGACTGATAAATTGATTATTGGGAATTATGATATGATTATAGGAAATTGCAGAATAATTTCAAATAGATATGATAATGGGGATTTTTCAGGAGTTGGGTTTGATAAAGATTGTGAAATTGATTGGAAAGAAGATGTATTGTGTGGTAAAATGGGTGGTGAATTTTGGAGTATATTTAAAAAAGAAATCTTGAATAATAAAAGATTTGATACTGATTTATACGGAGGAGAAGGGACATTATGGAGAGGCATAATGAAAAATAAAAAAATTTATTATATTCACAAAGCCGTTAGAAATTATAAAATAAATGAAAACAGTGTCATGCATAATATGATAGATAAAGCTGACAAAGCTATAAAAAATTATGAAAGAGATATTGAATATTATGGCAAAGAGATGGAAAAATATTGTCCTTGTTATTTAGCTACAATTTATAAAGGTGCTGCATATTTTGCAAAATTATCAAATCAGTATAAAAAATCATTTAAATATATTTTTAAAAGTATAAGTTTGTGTCCAAAGTATATTTCGGCTTATATTATGTTAGTAGTAAATTTTTTACCAAAAAATTTTATCCCATTTTTAACTAAAATAAAAGTATATTTCAAAAAATGATTAAATTAGTTTTATCGATTCGCTCATTTGATATTGGTGGAGCTGAGAGGCAGTTTATTGAGTTAGTTAAACATATAGATAAGACAAAATTTGATGTAATAGTTTGCACAATGTATGGTGGAGTGCAAGAGGATATTATAAAAAATATTCCAAATATAAGTTATTATAATTTAAATAAAAAAGGAAGATATGATTTTATTGATTTTTATCAAAATTACAAAAAATTATTAAATAAGATAAAACCTGATGCAATATACTCTTTCTTAGGTGAAATGAATCTATTTTCTTTATGGTGCAAACCGAAAGATACAAAAATAATTTGGGGATTTAGAGCTTCGAATATGGATCTAAAAAAATATGGAATTGTTCCTCAAATTTTATTTTGGTTACAAAAAAAATTTTCTTGTAGAGTTGATAAAATCATAGCAAATTCAAATGCAAGTATAAAGTTTCATAAAAATCAAAGCTTTTTTATGGATAAAGCAGTTGTTATTTATAATGGAATTGATACTGATAGATTTAAAAAAGATGAAGAAAAAAGAAAAGAATTTAGAGAAAAATATAATTTAAATGAAAATGATATAGCTATAGGAATAGTTGCTAGAATTGACTATATGAAAGGATATACTATTTTTGTAGAATCAGCAAAAACAATACTTCAAAAATATGATAATTTAAAGTTTTTTTCAATTGGAAGTGGAGATGAGTATATAAAAAAAGAGTGTGAGAATATTTTAGGAGAGTTTAACAACACAAAATTTATCTGGCTTGGAAATAAAAAACAAGTAGAAGATTTTTATAGTGGATTTGATATCTCTTCTTCTTCTTCTTTTGGAGAAGGTTTTAGTAATAGCATAGCTGAAGCAATGAGTTCAGAAATTTCTTGTGTGGTAACTGATGTAGGTGATAGTAAAATGATAGTTGGAGAATGTGGAATTGTTGTTAAACCAAATAATGTAGATGAGTTAAATAATGGAATTGAAGAATTGCTAAAAAAAGATTTAAAAAAACTTGGAATTTGTAGTAGAAAAAGAGTAATTGAAAATTTTTCAATTGCAAATATGGTTAATAAAACTGAAAAAGAGATAGTTAAATGTGTGGAATAGTCGGCTTTAATAGCAAAAAAACAGATATTTTAAATAATATGTTAAAAAGTATAAAACATCGAGGACCAGATGATAACGGAGTATTTGAAAATGATGAGTTTTCATTGGGACATGTTAGACTTTCTATTTTAGATTTAAGCTCTTATGGTCATCAGCCTATGAGTTTTAAAAACTTGGTAATGGTTTATAATGGGGAAATTTATAATTTTAAAGAGGTTAGAAGTGAGTTGGAATCTTTTGGATATAGTTTTGAATCTCAAACAGATAGTGAAGTAATTTTAAAAGCTTATCATAAATGGGGCATAAAAGCAGTTGATAAATTTATAGGTATGTTTGCAATAGCAATTTATGATAAAGAAAAAAGAGAAATAGTTTTAATCAGAGATAGAGTAGGAGTTAAGCCTCTTTATTACTATTTCGATGGAAAAGATTTTATATTTGCAAGTGAATTAAAACCTATAATGGAATATAAAAAAGATTTACAGATAAACAAAGATGCACTTTATGAGTTTTTTCAATTTGGCTACATCTCTTCAAATCTATCCATATTTGAAAATTGCCATAAAGTTCCACCAGGCACTTATCTAACATTCAAAATTCAAAATTCAAAATTCAAAATTAAAGAATATTGGTCAATCATTCCTTATTTTAAGAAACCAAAATTTACCAAAAGTGAAGAAGAGCTAGTTGATGAACTTGAAAAACTGCTGATAGATGCTTTTAAATACAGAATGGTTTCAGATGTGTCTGTGGGAGTTTTTCTAAGTGGCGGTATAGATAGCTCCATAGTTACCGCTATTCTTCAAAAACATTATGGTAATATTCATACTTTTACTATAGGATTTAAAGAAGCAAAATACAATGAAGCCAACTGGGCAAAAAAAGTTGCATCTTATCTTGGCACTAACCATACAGAAAAATATCTAAGTAGCGATGAAGCAAAAGAGATTTTAAAAAATTTTGTAAATATTTATGATGAACCATTTGGTGATAGCAGTGGAATACCTACAACCTTGGTTTCACAAGTAGCTAAGGATAATGGTGTAAAAGTTGTGCTTAGTGCTGATGGAGGAGATGAAATATTTTGCGGATATGAAAGATATTGGTATAGCTACAACATAGGAAAAAAGATATTTATATTACCAAAAATATTTCGTAAACTATTAGCTTTTAGTATGAATACAGTTGGTGTAAATAATGCTTCAAAATTTATAAAAATGAAAAATTTTGAACACAAATATAATCAGCTAAGTGAAATGTTTAAAAACAATACTTGGGGAAAAATCTACGAACAAATAATTCACAATTTTAAAAGTTCAGAAATAAAGATATTGTTAGGCGATGAACAAAATATTACTGAACATAGTTTTTATATAGGCGAAAAAGAACATCCTATGCAAGGCATGATGCTTTGGGATTACCATAGATATCTGCCTGATGCTATTTTGACAAAAACAGATAGAGCTACTATGAGTGTAAGCATAGAAGGCAGAGAGCCTCTTTTGGATCATCGAATTGCAGAGTTTATGGCTCAAGTACCTTTTAAATATAAGTATAAAGACGGCACGAGTAAGTATCTTTTAAGAAAAGTATTACAAAGATACTTGCCAAATGATTTGATAGATAGACCTAAGATGGGATTTGGTATCCCTATGTTCGAGTGGTTTAGTAAAGATTTAAGAAATTTATTTGATATATATTTCGATGAAGACGAGATCAAGAGACAAGGCATTTTAAATGCAAAATATATAAAAAAAGAGCATGATAAACTTAAAAATAATAGACCTATCAACATAAATAAACTTTGGTTTATTTTAGTATTTGAAATGTGGTATAAAAAATATGTCAAATAAAAAAAATATAGCAATTTTTTTATATTCATTAGCTAGCGGTGGTGCCGAAAGAGTTGTTTCTATTTTACTAAATCAATTATATAAAAAATACAATATAACTTTGGTGCTTATGAATGATACTATTTTTTATAAAATCCCAAAAGAGGTTGAAGTTGTTTTTCTTGAAAAATCAAAACCAAATGAAAGCGGTTTTTTAAAATTTTTAAAACTTCCTATTTTAGGATGGAAGTATAAAAAAATATTGAATGAAAAAAATATATCTTTGAGCTTAAGTTTAATGACAAGACCAAACTATATAAATATTTTTGCTAAGATATTTGGAAGTAGAGTAAAAACTACTATAAGCGAAAGATCTCATTTTTCAAGTCAATATAACTATGCCGATCTTCAATCATTTATCAATAAAAAATTGATAAAACTATATAATTTTGCTGATTTGATAATAGTAAACTCTAAGGGTAATATGCATGATCTTCAAAAAAATTTTCAAATAAAAGCAAAAATGATAAAGATATATAATCTCATAGATATAAAAATGATAAATAACAAAAAAAACTATCCTATAGATATAAAAAAAGAGAGATTTACTTTTGTAACTATCGGCAGGCTTGATAGTGGGAAAAATCATAAGATACTCTTAGAAGCTATTAAAGATATAGAAGCTGATCTTTGGATCATTGGGGAAGGGGAATTAAAAAATAATTTAAAATTGATAATTGATAATTTAAAATTAAAAGATAGAGTAAAGTTATTAGGCAGGCAGGATAATCCTTATAAATTTTTGGACAAGGCGGATTGTTTTGTGTTTAGCTCAAACCATGAAGGATTTCCAAATGTTTTACTTGAAGCTTTAGCATGCGGATTGCCTATAATCTCTACGGATTGTAAAAGCGGTCCTAGAGAGATATTAGCTCCAAATAGTGATTTTTCTAAACAAACTAAAGACATTGAAATAGCTGAGTATGGAATTTTAACGCCTGTTGGAGATGTAGAAAAAATAACTAAGACAATGCAAAAAATACAAAATGATAAACAATTAAGATATAATTACACTCAAAAAGCTCTTATAAGAGCAAAAGAATTTGATGTGAAAAATTTGATAAAAGAATGGGAGAAAGTATTAAATGAAGAATTTTAAAAAAATATTTGGTTTTGAAAATGAAAAAAATTGCAACAAATTGACAATTATATATATCATTATAGCTTATCTATTTAGTATAGCGATTCGTTATATCTACATACAAAAAGTTGGAGATATTCCGGCATTTTTATGGCAACATCATCTGATGATAAACAATAACGACGGTTATTATTGGGCAGAAGGGGCTAGAGATATACTTGCGGGGTTTCATCAGACAAATGATCTTTCTCCAGTGGGGGCTCCTGCGGCTTTATTCACTGCTTATATAGCAAAAATATTGCCATTTATCCCCTTTGATGTATTGATAGAATATCTACCGGGATTTGTTGGAAGTCTTATAGTAGTGCCTGTTATTTTGATAGGCAAAAGACTTGGATCGTCTTGGTTTGGTTTTTTAGCTAGTCTTCTTAGCGGAATTGCTTGGAGTTATTACAACAGAACAATGTTTGGATATTATGACACGGATATGCTTGTTATTGTTTTACCTACTTTTGCCGTATGGGCTGTGATGTGGAGCTTTAAAAACAAAAATTTAAAATATTTCTTTTTAGCTTCTTTAATAGAAATAGTGATGATACAATGGCATAGCGGTCTTTTTAATATAGCAAATGGCATTTTTATTATGTCCACTATATATGTAATCATTTTTCAAAGAAAAGAGAAAAAAAGTATTTTATTTTTATCTTTTTTGATTTTACCACTTTTGCCTATTTCATTCATGTATAAAATAATTGTTTTATTTTTATTTTATGGGACTATTTTTTATTTTCAAAATAAAATAGAAAAAAATATTAAAATTGTAGCTATCATTTTAGCTCTTTTTTATGGAATTACAATAGGCTATCCTTGGATTCATGATGTTCTTATAAATAATTATTTCACAAGAGCAACAATCAATAGCGATGGGGGACTTAAATACTTTGATGTCATAAATACAGTTCGAGAAACAAGTAAAATCGATTATAATGTTTTGGTTCATAGGATTAGTGGCAGTTGGCTTGGGCTTATAATAGGTGTTTTGGGATATATTTTGTTAAGCATAAGATTCCCTGTTATGCTTGTATCATTGCCTATGGTTGTTCTTGGATTTTTTGCAGTAAGAAGTGGACTTAGATTTACCATATTTGCTGTGCCTTTTATGGCTTTAGGAGATGCTTATATAGCTTATTTGATAGGAAAATATTTAAGTAAGCTTTTTATTGATGAAAAGGTAGAAAAAATTGCTAAATATTTAATTTCTTTTGTTTTAATGTTTGGCTTTATTTATCCAAATTATAAACATGTCCATCGCTATATTGTGCCAACAGTTTTCACCAAATACGAAGTTCAAACTTTAAACAAACTAAAACACTTGACAAGCAGATATGATTATGTAATGAGTTGGTGGGACTATGGATACCCTATTAGATATTATGCTAATGTCAAGACTTTTGTTGATGGTGGAAAACATAGCGGAGATGTTGATTATCCTGCCAGTTTTGCCCTAATGAGAAACTTGCAAAGTTCAAGAAATATCTCTATATTAGATGCATATTTTACTGAATACAATTATGACCATAATGCATCAAGCGATTATATAAGTAGCATGATGAAAAGATATGATATAAAAAATCCGAATAAATTCATATCTCTTCTTTCGACCAACATGAAATTGCCAAAAATAAAAGAAAATATATATTATTATTTGCCATTTAGAATGTTTAATATATTGCCTACTATATCTTTATTTAGCAATATAAATTTGGAAACAGGCAAAGAACAAAGAGATTTTTTCTTTCAGTCAAACGGATATAAAAAAGAGGGGAATGTTATTGCTTTGGGCAATCATGTAAATATTTTGTTAAATAAAAAAGTAATAATAATAGGAAATCAAGAGATCCCTATACACTATTTTGCCGTAACAGAAATGTTAAAAAATGGAAAATTACACAAAAGCGCTGATATAATTTCAAACAAAGGATTGGATGTTGTTTTTATGAAAAG
>JALUBK010000004.1 GCA_027044945.1 Campylobacterales bacterium | reverse complement strand
AAGGTTTAAAAATGGAGATGTATATTTGTGGACATATAAATCCTGATTCTGATTCTATTTGTGCTGCTATTTCACTTTCTTATTTAAAAAATCAATTAGGTGAAAAAGCGATTCCTGCAAGACTTGGAGAAATTTCTCCCGAAACAAAATTTATACTTGATAAATTTAATTTTGAAAAACCGCTTTTAAAAACATCTTATGCAGGAGAAAATTTATTCATAGTTGATTATTCGGATTTGGCTCAAGCCCCAAAAGATATAAAAGAAGCAAATATAAAAGGTATAGTTGACCACCATAAACTCGGAGATATAACCACACCAACTCCACTTGAATGTTGTATTAGACCTTATGGATGTTCTAATACTGTCATAAAAGAATTATTTGATTTTTATAAAGTTGATATTCCAAAAAATTTAGCTGGTATTATGCTTTGTGCGATTTTAAGTGATACAGTTATATACAAATCTCCTACTTGCACTCCAAATGATATAAAAGCAACTGAAGATTTAGCCAAAATAGCTGGAATTGATGATATAAAAGCTCTCGGAATGGAAATGTTTTTGGTGAAATCTGCTGTTAAAGGTGCAACTCCTAGAGAACTTTTGACAAGAGATTATAAAGATTTTGTCATGAATGGATATAAAATCGGAGTAGGACAATTGGAAGTTGTTGATTTAAGTGTTTTTAATAATATGATAGATGATATTTTAAATGAAATGAAAAACTTTAAAAAAGAGGGAAATAGACACTCTGTTTTATTACTTTTAACTGATATTATTAATGAAGGTTCAAAATTATTGGTAATAAGTGATGATGAAACTATTATAGAAAAAGCTTTTGACAAAAAATTGAAAAATCATATGACATATTTACCAGGGGTTCTTAGTAGGAAAAAACAAATTATTCCCTTTTTAGAAAAAGCTTTTAGCTAATTATATGAAACAATTTAAAAAAGGAGATGTATATATCATCTCTTTTGCTCATTTTTTTCATGATATTTTTTCATCTTTTTTAGCTCCTATTTTACCTCTTTTGATAGAAAATTTAGGTATTTCTTTATCTATGGCATCATTTTTTGATATAGCAAGGAAAATTCCTTCACTTTTTAATCCATTTTTAGGTTTAATAGCCGAACGAAAAGATGTTAAATATTTTGTAATTTTAACTCCAGCTATAACTGCAACTTCTATGTGTTTGCTTGGTGTTACTCATTCATATATTATTGCTTTGATATTACTTTTTATTGCAGGTATAAGTGCTACACTTTTTCATATTCCTTCACCAACTATGATAAAAATAGCTTCTGGAAAACAAGTAGGCAAGGGTATGAGTTATTTTATGGTTGGAGGAGAAAGTGCTAGAACAATTGGTCCGCTCATAATAACTGGAGCTATATCTTTATGGGGTTTTAGTGGAGTTTATAGACTTATTCCTTTTGGCATACTCGCTTCTATATTTCTTTATTTCAAATTAAAAGATTTTCAAATAGAAAAATTCGATGTAAAAAAAATTGAAAAAGGTGGAACAAAAAAAATTCTTAAACAAGTTTTTCCTTTTTTTTTAATTTTAGGCAGTTATCTTCTTTTTAATGCGGGAACAAAAATGGCTCTTACTTTATATCTTCCTGTATATCTTGTTAAGCATCATTTTAGTATTTATGAAGCTGGAATATCTCTTTCTATTTTACAATTTTTTGGTATTTTAGGCACTTTTTTTTCAGGTCATTTTTCAGATAAATTAGGAAGGAAAAATATTCTTTTTATATCTTCTTTGGGGATAACTATCAGTATGATATTATTTATTTATTTCAATCAAAATGCACTTTTTATTATCCTTGCAATTTTAGGTTTTTTTCTTTTTATGATTGGTCCTGTCATGTTAAGTGCCGTTTCTGACACAAATACAAATCAACCAACTTTTGTAAATAGCATATATATGGGTATAAATTTTGGCATCAGTTCTATCGTTGTATTTTTAGTTGGATATTTTAGCGATATTTTTGGGCTTGATAAAGTTTATGAGATATGCACTATTTTTACTTTTTTATCCATATTTATTATACTTTTTTTACCAATCAAAAATAAAGCTTAAAATGTTATTTTTATGTTCTTAAATCCCCAAACTAAGGGTTATTAAAATATATATTTTTTATTATTGTTTTAGAAAATTAATAGTATAATCTATATAATGAATTATATTTAAAAAAGGTTTTAAATGCTTACAGAAGTTCTAAAAAGAGATGGAAATACTCAAAAATTTCAAACATATAAAATAGAAGATGCTATAAAAAAAGCATTTAAAAGCCAAAATACTACTTATGATAGAAATGTTTTTTTAAATATATTAGATAAATTAGAATCCAAAAGAATAGCTGCTGTCGAAGATATACAAGATTTGATTGAGCATGAATTATACAAAGCAAGATACTTTGATGTAATGAAATCTTTTATGCAATACAGACTTATGCATAAAATGCAAAGAGAACATGTTTTAGGACTTAATGAAGATACTACTTATATAAATTGCACTCAAACTATAGAAGAATATATCAATAAAGTTGATTGGAGAATAAATGCTAATTCCAACACAGGTTATTCTAATGCAGGACTTGTAAACAATAGTGCGGGAAAAATTATAGCCAATTATTGGCTTGATAAAGTTTATTCCAAAGAAGAGGGATATGCACATAGAAATGGGGATTATCATATTCATGATTTGGATTGTTTGACTGGATATTGTGCTGGATGGAGCCTTAGAGTTTTACTTGATGAAGGTTTTAATGGAGTTAGAGGCAGAGTTGAAAGTAAAGCACCAAATCATTTTAGAGAAGCACTAGGACAAATGGCAAATTTTTTAGGGATTTTACAAAGTGAATGGGCGGGTGCCCAAGCATTTAGTAGTTTTGATACTTATTTAGCTCCTTATGTTTTTAAAGACCAATTATCTTTTAGCGAAATTAAAAAAGCAATTGTAAGTTTTATTTACAATTTGAATGTTCCTGCTCGTTGGGGACAAAGCCCATTTACAAATATTACGATAGATTGGACTGTTCCAGATGATTTAAAAGATCAAGCACCAACTAAAAACCAACAACATCTTTTAAAAAATTTAAAAAATGATAAACTTTTACAAATAGCAAAAGAAAGAGGTGTTAATTCTTTGGAAAATATGACTTACAAACATTTTCAAAAAGAGATGAATCTTATCAATAAAGCTTATTATGAAGTTATGGCAGAAGGCGATAAGACAGGACAACCTTTTACTTTTCCTATTCCAACAGTCAATATTACTGAAGATTTTGATTGGTATGGAGAAAATACGGATTTACTTTTTGAAAATACTGCAAAAATTGGTTCAAGTTATTTTCAAAATTTTATCGGAAGTCAATATAAAAGAGATAAAAATGGAAATTTAGTAGAAAATCCTGAAGCTTATAAACCAGGTGCTGTTAGAAGTATGTGCTGTCGTTTGCAACTTGATTTGAGAGAACTTTTAAAAAGAGGGGGAGGGCTTTTTGGAAGTGCTGAAATGACAGGTAGCATAGGTGTTGTTACTATAAATGCTGCTAGACTTGGATATTTATACAAAAATGACAAAAAAACACTTTTAAATGAACTTGGAAAACTTATGGATTTAGCAAAATCTACATTGGAGAAAAAAAGAGTTTTTATACAGACAATGTATGACAGAGGTTTGTATCCTTATACAAAAAGATATCTTCCTGGTTTTAATAATCATTTTTCCACAATAGGAATAAATGGTATAAACGAAATGATAAGAAATTTTACCAACGATCAATATAATATAGCAGATGAATATGGATCAAAATTTGCTTTAGAAGTATTGGATTTTATGAGAGACAAATTAAAAACTTTTCAAGAAGAAACTGGCAATCTTTACAATCTTGAAGCAACACCGGCTGAGGGAACAACTTATAGATTTGCGAAAGAGGATAAAAAAAGATTTCCAGATATTTTACAAGCTGGTTTTGGAAAAAATATATATTATACAAATTCTTCTCAATTACCGGCAAATTGGACTGATGACCCTTTTGAAGCACTTGAATTACAAGATGATTTACAATGTAAATATACAGGTGGAACTGTTTTACATTTATATATGGGAGAAAGAATAAGCTCCCCTGAAGCATGTAGAAAATTGGTAAAAAATGTAATAGAAAATTATAGACTTCCATATATCACTATAACACCATTATTTTCTGTATGTCCAAAACATGGGTATATTAATGGCGAACATGAGTTTTGCCCATATTGCGATGAAGAATTAATTCAAAATTATAATAAGGAGAATGAAAAATGAGTAGAGATGAAATTTTAAAAAAATTACATGACAAAAGAACAAAATGCACCGTATGGACTAGAGTTATGGGTTATCATAGACCTGTTGATAGTTTCAATACAGGCAAAAAAGGCGAACATGCCGAGCGAAAACAATTTAAAGAAAATTGTCATAATCATTTAAAAAATTGTGCATAAAATAATTTATGATATAACAAAATTTTCTGCATTAGATTATGAACATCATTTAAGTGCAGTTTTGTGGTTTGCAGGGTGCAACATGAGATGCCCCTACTGCCACAATAGCGATATTGTTTTTGCTAAAAACAATATAAATAAAAATGAACTTTTTACTTTTTTAAAAAGTAGAGTAGGCAAACTTGAAGCTATTGTTTTAAGTGGCGGAGAATGCACACTTTATAAAGATTTACCAATTTTAGCTAAAGATATAAAAGAACTTGGATTTAAAGTCAAAATTGATACTAATGGAACAAATCCCAATATTATTAAAAAAATGGTAGATAAAAATTTAATTGATTTTATATCTCTTGATTTTAAAGCACCAAAAGAAAAATATACTGCTATCACTTCACATAAAGATTTTTCACTTTTTTTAGAAAGTTTGATATATCTTATTAAAAAAGAACAAAATTTCGAAGTAAGAACAACTGTTCATACCGATATATTGGATGAAAATGATATAAACACTATCATAAAAGAGTTACATCATCTCAATTTTAAAGGAACTTATTATATACAAAATTATGTTCACCAAGATAAAATCCTAGGTAATTTACAAGAACAAACAAAAATTATAGATAAATCTAAAATTATTACCAATTTAATAAATATAGAATTTAGAAATTTTTAACTCTTTACTCTTTGGGCATGAGTTAATGCTATAGCTATGGCATCAGTTATATCTAATGGCTTTATCTCCTTTTTTATACCTAAAATTCTTTTTACCATAAATGCTACTTGTTCTTTAGCAGCTTTTGCTTTTCCTGTTACTGTTTTTTTGACTTGTAAAGGAGTATATTCATAAAAATTTCCAAATTCTAATAAAATTTTAAGGCTTAAAGCTCCTCTAAATTGAGCCAATTTTAAAACTGTTTTAGGATTGTAAGCAAAAAATATATCTTCTATAGCTACTTCATCTATTTGATTATTTTTAATAATGATATCCAAACCTTCTATTAATTCTACTATTTGATTTTGTAATTTTCTTTGTTTTATTTTTATAACACCTGCTTCTACTAGTGAAACTTTTGATTTTTCTTTTTTTATAATAGCATATCCACAATTTATACTTCCAGGGTCTATTCCTAAAATATTCATATTTTTTCACCTTTATTTCACATCTTTTTCACATAGTGAATTCTTTATTTTTACACTCTTTAACTAATATTTCAAGGTATTTTAGCTAAAATAACATATATTTTCACATAGTTAATAACATGTGAATAAAAAAATAGGGAAAAAATGTTAGTTGACTCGATTATTGAATTATTAAAAAAAGAGATATCTATATCTGAATATAATAAATATATAAAACAAATGAAAATCAATGAAAAAAAATCAAAATCGGATTTTATTGTTTTTGAAACTCCAAATATATTAATAGCTCATTGGATTAAAACAAAATATTCAGAAAAAATAGCTCATCTTTATGAAGTCAAAACAGGAAAAAAACCAAAAATAAATATAATTGTAAAAAATAAACAAATAATTAAAAAAAAAGAAAAGCCTGAAACTAAAACAATCATTTCAACAACTATTTTAAATCCATCTTTTACTTTTGATAGTTTTATTGTTGGGAGTTCAAACCAATTTGCTTTTACAGTTGCCAAATCTATTTCTGAAAAACCAGGAGATGTTTATAATCCAGTTTTTTTATATGGTCCAACAGGACTTGGAAAAACTCATCTAATTCAAGCTATAGGAAATTATTCCATCAGAAGAGGAAAAATAGTTATATATGCGACAATCGAACAATTTATGAATGATTTTACTTATCATCTTAGAAATCAATCGATGGATAGATTTAGAGAAAAATATAGAAATTGTGATATTTTATTAATAGACGATGTTCAATTTTTAAGTAATAAAATACAAACTCAAGAGGAATTTTTTCATACTTTTAATCAATTATATAGTAATGGAAAACAAATTGTTTTAACTTCAGATAAACCTCCTAAAATGATAGCAGGACTTGAAGAAAGATTAAAAAGTAGATTTGAATGGGGTATTATAGCTGATATAACTCTTCCAGAACTTGAAACAAAAATAGCAATTATAAAGAAAAAATGTGAAATTGATGGAATAAATTTAAATAATGAAATTGTTAATTATATAGCTTCAAATATGGGTGATAATATAAGAGAAATAGAAAGTGCAATTATCAATTTAAATGCTTATGCATCTTTAATGGGACAAAAAATTGATTTTGAATTCGCAAAAAATGTTATGAAAGAACAGATAAAAGAGAAAAAAAGAAATATTAACTTAGAAGATATTATAAATGTTATTTCAAAAGAATTAAATATTAAACCAAGTGAAATAAAATCAAAAAAAAGAAGTAGAAAAATAGTAGAAGCAAGAAGAATTGGAATATATTTAGCAAGAACTCTAACACCAAATTCCATGCCTGCACTAGCATCATTTTTTGGAATGAAAGATCACACAGCTGTTTCACATAATATGAAAAAAATAAACGAAATTATAGAAAATGATGAAAATTTTAAAGTTAGATTGGAAGAACTTAAAAATATAATAGTAACTAAGTGAAAAAATGTGAAAAAATATAGTATAATAATCAATAAGAAAATAAGCGAAAAACAACTGCTCATTGATGTTTTTCACATTTTCAAGCGAAGATACTACTATTACTATTTTATTTAAATAATAAAGGAGAAAAATATGAAAATTCAAGTCAATAAAAATGTATTGGAAAATATGCTTATAAATACTCTTCCATATCTTGAAAAAAAAGATTTAAGTCAAATCACTTCACATATACTTTTAAATACTTTTGAGGATACTTTAAATATAAAAAGCACAGATTTTGAAATAGGACTTGAAATTTTCAGTAAAAATATCAAAATAATTGAAGATGGAAATGCAACAGCAAATGGTAAAAAACTTTTTGATATTGTAAAAATATTAAAAGATGGAGATCTTATACTTGAAACAATAAATGATTATCTTTATATTAAACAAAAACACTCAAAATTTAAACTTCCAATGTATAATCCAAATGAATTTCCAAAATTTCCTACAATAAATGAAAAATCAAAATTTGATATAAACAGTTCTATTTTAGTAAGATCTATTAAAAAAATAGCTCCTGTAATTGATACAAATAATCCAAAATTTGAATTAAATGGTGCTTTAATAGATATAAAAAATAATCATATAAATTTTGTTTCAACAGATACAAAAAGATTAGCATTGGTAAAAATAGAAAAAGAGAATGAAAAAGATATTTCTCTAATTATTCCAAAAAAAGCTATAAATGAAATTCAAAAAATATTTTTTGATGAAGTTGAAATATATTATGATGAAAATACTCTTATTGCAAAATCATCCAATTTTATCTTTTTTACAAAATTAATAAATGGAAAATTTCCAAATTATGAAAGAATTATTCCAAAAGAAATAGATAAAAAACTTCTTTTAAGCAGAGACAAAATAATAGGAGCAATAAAACAAATATGGGTAGTTTCAGTTGAAATAAAAGTTACTTTCAAACCAAATTTAATTGTATTTGAAAGTTTAAATGATAATAATATTGAAGCAAAAACAGAAATAGAGATAAATACTGGATTGGAAGAAGATATAATGCTTGCTATAAACTCAAAATATGTTATAGATTTTTTAACAAATATTGAAAAAAGTAGTTTTACATTAGGATATAATGATTCTACTTTACCTTTTACATTAGAAAGTGAAAATTTTCTAACAATCGTAATGCCTATAATGATATAATGGAGAATATAATGGAAAAAAAATATAATGCATCAAATATAAAAATTTTAAAAGGTCTTGAAGCTGTCAGAAAAAGACCAGGAATGTATATAGGAGATACAAATATAAATGGTCTTCATCATCTTGTATATGAAGTTGTTGATAATTCAATAGATGAAGCAATGGCTGGATATTGTAATGATATAAATGTAATTTTAACAAAAAATGGAAGTGTTAAAATAATTGATAATGGTAGGGGAATACCAGTTGATATGCATCCTACTGAAAAAATTCCTGCAGCAACTGTTGTTTTAACTGTTCTTCATGCTGGTGGTAAATTTGATAAAGATACTTATAAAGTCAGTGGCGGTTTACACGGTGTTGGTGTTTCTGTTGTAAATGCACTTTCATCAAAACTTAAAATGACAATTTACAAAGATGGACAAATTTATACTCAAGAATTTGCAAAAGGTATTCCTGTGAGTGATTTTGAAATCATAGGAAAAACAAGAAAAAGAGGCACTACTATAGAATTTTGGCCTGATTCTGAAATTTTTGAAACTATTGATTTTAAGTATAATATTCTCGCAAAAAGATTAAAAGAATTAGCATATCTAAATCCAAATATAAGAATAACTTTAGAAGATGAAAGAGAACAAAAAAAAGAAATTTTTCACTTTGAAGGTGGAATTAGTCAATTTGTTGAAGATTTGAATAAAAAAGAAGCAATAACAAAAGTTTTTCACTTTGATAATAAAGTAGATGATATAGAGATTGATATTGCATTTTTATATAATACAAGTTATAGTGAAACTTTTTTTTCTTTTGTAAATAATATAAAAACAATAGAAGGCGGAACTCATGAAAGTGGTTTTAGAGCTGGACTTACAAGAGCTATAACAAATTATAAAAATCATAATGCTGCCCAAAGAGAAAAAGATGTAAAAATAAGCGGAGATGATGTCCGAGAAGGACTTATAGCAATAGTTAGTGTTAAAGTTCCAGAACCACAATTTGAAGGTCAAACAAAAGGAAAATTAGGAAATTCTTATGTAAAATCTTTGGTTCAAAAAACAACTTATGAAATGATTTTAAAATATTTTGAAGAAAATCCTATAGAAGCAAAAATTATAATGAATAAAGCTCTTTCTGCTGCTAAAGGTAGAGAAGCAGCTAAAAAAGCAAGAGATTTAACAAGAAGAAAAGATAGCATGAGTGTAGGAACACTTCCTGGAAAACTTTCTGATTGTCAAAGTAAAGATGCAAGTATTAGTGAACTTTATCTTGTGGAAGGAGATAGTGCCGGAGGTAGTGCTAAACAAGGCAGAGATAGAGTTTTTCAAGCAATACTTCCTTTAAAAGGTAAAATTTTAAATGTTGAAAAAAGTAGAATTGATAAAATACTAAAATCAGAAGAGATAAAAAATATGATTACTGCTCTTGGATGTGGAATAGGAGAAGATTTTAATTCTGAAAAACTTAGATATCATAAGATTATTATTATGACTGATGCTGATGTGGATGGAAGTCATATTCAAACTTTACTTTTAACATTTTTATTTAGATATTTAAGACCTTTAATAGAAGAACAATATGTCTATATAGCTCAACCACCGCTTTATAGATACAAAAAAGGTAAAAAAGAGATTTATTTAAAAGATGATAAAGTTATGAATGAATTTTTAATAGAAACTGGTTTAACTAATATGAATATTCAAGGTATTGGTATTAGAGATGCAATAGAGTTTTTTAAAATAGTTGCAGCTTATAAAAGTGTATTAAAAGAGTTGGAAAAAAGATTTTCCATGATAGAAATAATAAGATATATGATAGAAAATCCTGATATTATAAAAAATGATAATCAAAAACTTTTTGAAATTATAAAAGAATATATAAAAACATTGGGTTATAATATATTAAATTTTAAAATAACTGATGAAGAAATTCATCTTTTTATACAAACAAAAGATGGACTTGAAGAATTAACTATTAATGATACTCTTTTTACAAATCCTTTATATGAAGAAGCTATATATATCCATTCTAAAATAAAAGAGAGAGATGAAGGTATATTTGGTGATAGAGATTTGATTGATATTTTAGATGGCATAGAAAAAAATGCTAAAAAAGGTGCTTATATTCAAAGATATAAAGGTCTTGGTGAAATGAATCCGGAACAACTTTGGGAAACTACAATGGATCCACAAAATAGAAGACTTTTAAGGGTTAATATAGACAGTTTTGATATAGCAAGTGATACTTTTTCACTTTTTATGGGTGATGAAGTAGAACCTAGAAGAAATTATATTCAAGAACATGCAAAAGATGTTGTTCATTTGGATGTTTAATGCTTTTTTCAGAAATTAAAGAAAGAGAAAATCGTTTTTTTCTTTCTTTAAAAATTACTATTCCTTTT
>JALUBK010000003.1 GCA_027044945.1 Campylobacterales bacterium | reverse complement strand
ATAAAGGGATGTTTTTTGGTAAATTGATGAGGAAGAATCCGACAGACTCCTAGCTACATCTTGCTTATAAAGATTGAAATTTGGGGATTTGTTAGGTTTTGTTAGAGGTCTTAAAGGGATAAATGGTGGAGCATAGCGGGTTCGAACCGCTGACCCCGACGCTGCCAGCGTCGTGCTCTCCCAGCTGAGCTAATGCCCCATATTTTTAAATAGAAGTGTAATTATAACAAAAAAAACTTAAACAAAATATTTATATACTTCATTTCTACTTTCAAATGGACTTTCTTGTATAATTTCGTCTTCAAACATTATTTTATAACTTTTTTCTTTATCGGCTTTTGTAAAAGTTAAAATTATTTTTGCTGATAAAATTTTATCCTCTTTTGTAATATTTTTACCAATCAGTGATAAAGGAGCCGGTATTTCATCAATTTTTATAGTTTGCATTTTATTATTTTTTATATTAAAAAGTATTTCATTTTCTTCTTCGTTTCTGCCTATTACCAATTTCGCTCCATCAGGAAGCCTTAAGTGCCTTCCAAATTTAATCAAATCAATATCTTCGACATCGAATGTATCATATTTTATAAAATCTTTTATCCTATTTGAAATATTTGCATCAGTCAAAAGACATCCGCCTCCTGGTTTTTCAAAATCTTCCCAGCCATATTGCTTTGCCATAGAAAGTTGTATTTCTCTATTTCTTCCACTTATACCAAGAAGTTTTTCTCTATCAACCCATCCTTTTATTTCTGCTTTTGTAGGCTCCAAAAGTTTTGCTGATAACGGTCTTAGGATAATATTATCTTCATCTTCAGCCAATTTTTTAACCAACCCCATAGCATCTACTCTTTGGCTCATGGGTCTTTGTCCTATAACTTCTCCAGTTATGATAAAAGATGCTTCATATTCTTTTAATAATTTTTTTGCATTTTTAAACATAAATCCATGACAGTCTATGCAAGGATTAAAATGTTTTCCGTATCCAAATTTTGGAGAAAAAAGAACATTTTTTATATACAATTCTCGTGCATCAACCATTTTAAATTCAGCCCCTGCGATATTTGCTCTTTTTTGCATTAACTGTGTCAAATCTTTTTTGGATGCAAAGCCTATATTGATATTTAATGCTATTACTTCAATGTTTTGAGAAGTTATAAGTTTTGTAGCCAACATGCTGTCAAGCCCACCGCTAAACATTGCCAAAGCTTTATATTTTTTCATAACTTACCAACTCTCCTTTTTTTAATTTTTGCAAATTGTATTGAATTTTTCTTATATAAAAACTTTTTTTCTCAAAATCCAAATCTTCCCTTTTTTTTATGCTTTCTAACTCTATTTTATAATGCCCCAGCAACAAATAGCAAAGTTGCGATTTGAGTTCTTTTTCGCCCAACTCTTTTATATCATCTCGTATCAAAATCCCACTAAATAAAGAATCATCACTCTCTTCATGGATTAATTTTAAAAATATTTCTTTATGCGTGCTAAAAACTGTTTCATCTACAAAATCCAATACCATATCTAAAAATTGTGGTTTTAATAAAATAGTTTTTATGATGGAAAGTTCTGCCAAATCTTCCTTTTTTCCAATATTGTTTTGTTTGGATATATATTTTTTTCTTATTCTGATAACTCTTTTATCTACTTGCAAAAGAACAGAAAGATATTCTTTATATTCATCTTGCAAAACATTTGACAAAGTTTTTATAAAATCTACAGCTTCATTTAGAGCTTTCTCTTTTTGCAAAGGATTTGATAAATCATAATTATTTGCTATTTTTTCTAAAACAAAGGGAATAAAAGGTTTTGGCCTGTTAAAAAGAGAATTTAATTCATCAATTTTACCACTTTTAACCATATCAGCAGGATCTTGCCCTCCGTCAAAAATAACAACACCGCCGTTCATGGACAAACTTGATAACATTTTACTAGCTTTCAAAGCAGCAGAAATACCAGCACTGTCTCCATCATAAGAAAGCACAATCTGAGGCTCACCTCTTCTTAAAAGAGGCAAATGCTCTTTAGTAAGTGCTGTTCCCAAAGTAGCAACACTTTCGTTGAAACCTGCTTGGTGAAGCATAATAACATCAAGATAACCTTCTGTTATAATAATACGATTTTTTCTAAGAATATTTTCTCTTGCTAAATGATAACCATAAAGAAGTTTTGATTTATTAAAAAATGGTGTTTGAGGCGAATTAATATATTTTGCAGGATGATTTGAAATAGTTCGTCCGCCAAAACCAACTATTTTACCATTTGGCGAAAATATAGGAAAGGTTATCCTATTTACCAATCTAGCATAAATCCTACCCTGCTCTCCTACACCTAAAATACCAGTTTTAACAGAATCTTCCTCTGAGAGAAAATTTTCTTTTAAAAAAGAGATGACTTGTTCAGAGGATGGAGCATATCCTATTTCAAATTTTTCTCTTGATGAATTATAAACACCTCTGTCTATTAGATATGATTTAGCTTTTTCTTTATCATTAAAACATCTTTTATAAAAAATATTTATCTGTTCTAAAACTTTTCTTTCATCTTTTTTATCAAAATTATTTTTTGTATAAATTAGCGGTATATTAAAATCATTTGCCAGTTTTTCTAAAGCTTCAGGATAAGAAAGTTTATCATATTCCATAACAAAACTGATAGCATCCCCTCCAGCTCCACATCCGAAACAATGGTATATTTGTTTCGCTGGACTTACTACAAAACTAGGTGTTTCTTCATTATGAAAAGGACATCTAGCTTTATAATTGGCACCACTTTTTTTAAGTTCAATATAATTGCCGATAACATCAACAATGTCAAGTCTGCTTTTAAGGTTTTCTATGGAGTTTTTATCTATCATAAAATTATTATACTATTTTTGCTATAATGATATCATTAAAATGTCAGGTTAAAATTTATGGATAGTTTCTATATCGGTTACAGAGATCCTCTTTTTGGAATCATTGCACTGTTTTTGCTTGTGTTTATAATCTCTTTTGCCAATTATTGGTGGGAAATATATAAAGATAAAAATGAAGAAAAGAGTATCAAAAAATTTATCAAAAAATTTCAAATAAATAATGAAGATAATGAATATAAAATTATTTTCGAAGATAAAAATCTCACTCTTGATGCTATTATTTTATTGGCAAAAAGTTATGAAAAAATAGGTGAATTTGAAAAAAGCATTGGTATTTATCTATATGCTTTGACGATATATAAAAAAAGATTGGATAAACAAAATATCCTTTTTTTGTTGGGTAAAGTTTATTTAAAAATTGGTTTTATAGAAAGATCTGTTGAAATTTTTATTAGAGTTTTGAAAATTTCTCCAAGACATAAAGAATCTCTGAAAAATCTTACAATCGCTTATGAGTTGTTGAAAAAGTTAAAAAAAGTAAAAGAAGTTTTAGATGCTTTGGAAGAACTCGGCATAAATGTCGAAAAAGAAAAAATTTATATAGAAGCACTTGAAATATTGCAAGAAACAATGGATCCAGTAAAAAAAGAGAAAAAATTATTTCATTTGTCAAATTTTAAATCCACACAAAGAATTTATTTTGAATTTTTATTAAAAAATAAAATTGATATAAATTTTCAAAAAATAAAAAATTTTAATTTTAAAAATCTTTTTGACCTTTTGTGGAGTTTGGATTTTGATAAAATTGATATAAAAGAGATAAGAAAAAATCAATTCTTAGCTGATATTTTAAGTGCAAAAGGAGTTATTGAACAAACAAAAGAGTGTGAAATATTTGAGCTTGAAGTGCTTAAAAATTTACAAAAAAGTGGTTACAAAAAAGCTGATATTGGATTTGAATATTTTTGTAATAATTGCAAAAACACATATCCGTTTTATTTTTACAGATGCCCAAACTGTCATGAATTGGACAGTGTAGCAATAACACCTTATCTTTTAAGGAAAAAATATGAAAACAATTTATCTTTATTGTGATGGCTCATCTTTGGGAAATCCCGGTTTTGGAGGATATTGTGCTATACTTAAATATAAAAATAGAAAAAAAATAATCAAAGGAGCAAAAAAAAATGTTACCAACAACCAAATGGAATTATTAGCAGCCATAAAAGGATTGGAAGCATTAAAAGAACCTTGCGAAGTTATTTTGACAAGCGATTCTAATTATGTTGTTAAAGCTATAAACGAATGGCTGAAAGGTTGGATAAAAAAAGATTTTAAAAATATTAAAAATGTTGAATTATGGAAAAATTTTATGAAAGTCAGTAAAAAACATCACATAAAAGCTATTTGGGTTAAAGGTCATAATGGGCATGAAGAAAACGAAGAGTGCGATAAAATTGCAAGAGGAGAAGCAGAAAAATTGAAAGGAAAATCAAATGGAGAAAATTGAAGAATTGGAGAAGTGCTTGGGGTATGAGTTTAAAGATAAATCTCTTATACTCGAGGCACTAACACACAAAAGTTGCAAAAAAGCAAAAAATAATGAAAGATTAGAATTTTTAGGGGATGCTGTGCTTGATTTGGTTGTCGGAGAATATCTTTTTAAAAAATTTCCAAATACTGATGAAGGAAAATTATCAAAAATGAGAGCATCTTTGGTTAATGAAGAAGGTTTTAAAAAACTTTCTCTTAAATTAAATCTTGGAAAATATTTATTTTTATCTACTGCCGAAGACCACAATAAAGGTAGAGAAAAGCCATCATTACTTTCAAATGTATATGAATCTCTAATGGGAGCAATTTATCTCGAAACAGGTTTGGATAAAGTGAAAGAGATAACTTATAAATTGATAGAAGAAGTGTATCCTAAAATTGATTTGAAATCAATTTTTAAAGATTATAAAACAACATTGCAAGAATATACTCAAGAGTATTTTGGAGTAATCCCTGAATATAAACTGATAAGTTCAAGAGGGCCAGATCACAAAAAAGAGTTTGAAATGGGAGTATTTATAAATAATAAAGAAATTTCAAGAGCCGTAGGAAAAAGTAAAAAAACCGCTCATCAAAAAGTAGCACAAAAAGCACTAAATATCATCAAAGAGAAAAAAAATGAGTTTTAACAGTTTTGGAAAAATATTTAATATTACCACTTTTGGAGAATCACATGGAGAAGGGATAGGATGCATTATTGATGGTGTTCCTGCTGGTTTAAAAATCGACAAAGATTTTATTCAAAGTGAATTAGACAGAAGAAAACCTGGAAAAAGTAAATATGAAACAGGAAGAAAAGAGGAAGACGAAGTTAAAATTTTAAGCGGAGTATTTGAAGGTATCAGCACTGGCACACCAATAGGACTTTTTATAAAAAATACAAATCAAAAAAGCAAAGATTACGAAAATATTAAAGATATTTTTAGACCTGCTCATGCTGATTTTACCTATTTTCACAAATACGGTTTAAGAGATTATCGAGGCGGAGGAAGAAGCAGTGCTAGAGAAACTGCGGCTAGAGTTGCAAGTGGGGCTATCGCTAAAATATTACTAAAAGAGATAGGGATAAAAGTGCTTAGCGGAATTTATGCCATAGCAGATATAAAAGCGAATGAGATAGATTTTTCTTATGCCAAAACAAATATTATTTACTCTTTAGATAAAAAAATTCAAGAAAAACAATTGAAGCTAATTGAACAATGCAAAAAAGAGCATGATTCAGTAGGAGGAGTTGCTCTTGTTAAAATAAAAAAATCGCCCATTGGATTAGGGGAGCCGATATATTATAAACTCGATGGCATTTTGGCTGAAGCTATGATGGGCATAAATGGAGTAAAAGGAGTAGAGATAGGAGATGGCATCAAAGCTAGTGAAAAAAAAGGGACATACAATAATGACGAGATCGACAAAAATGGTTTTCTCTCCAATCATAGCGGAGGAATACTCGGTGGTATTTCAAATGGGGAAGATATAAATATAAAAGTTTATTTTAAACCAACTCCTTCTATTTTTAAACCTCAAAAAACGATAAATAAAAACAATGAAAATGCTATCTGCGAACTTAAAGGAAGGCACGATCCTTGTATCGCCATAAGAGGGTCAATTGTCGCTGAAGCAATGGCAGCAATAGTCATGGCTGATATGCTCCTTTTGAACATGGGGCGAAGATTGGATAATATAAAAAAAATATATAATGGATAAAAAAATGAAAAAAGATAAAATAGCAATTATTGGTTTGGGATATGTAGGTTTGCCTTTAGCACATGCTTTTGCAAAACAATATCAAGTGTTTGGATTTGATATAAATCAGAAAAGAGTAGATGAACTAAATAATGCAATAGATGGAACTTTGGAATTAACCAGCGAACAATTAAAAGAAGTTTTACCAAAATACAATAAAAATCTTAATACTTCTTGCTTAACACTCAGCACAAATTTAAAAGATATAAAAGAGTGCAATATCTTTATAGTTACTGTTCCAACTCCTGTGGATAAGCACAAAAAGCCTGATTTAACTCCGTTGATAAAAGCGAGTGAAACAATAGGAAAAGTTTTAAAAAAAGATGATATTGTTATTTATGAATCAACAGTTTATCCAGGTGCCACAGAAGAAGAATGTGTTCCTGTTTTAGAAAAAGAGAGTGGCTTGGAGTTTAATAAAGATTTTTTTGCTGGATATTCACCTGAACGAATTAACCCAGGTGATAAAAAGCATACTGTAACAAAAATATTGAAAATAACAAGCGGAAGCACTCCAAAAACAGCACAAAAAGTAGATGAACTTTATAAAAGCATTATAACTGCAGGAACTCATCTTGCCCCTAATATCAAAACAGCAGAAGCTGCAAAAGTTATAGAAAATTCTCAAAGAGATATAAATATAGCTTTTGTAAATGAACTTGCACTTATTTTTAACAAATTGAAAATAGATACAAATGCTGTTTTAAAAGCAGCAGGAACAAAGTGGAACTTTTTGCCTTTTAAACCTGGTCTTGTGGGCGGTCATTGCATAGGAGTAGATCCATATTATTTAACATATAAAGCACAAGAGATAGGATATAATCCCGAAATAATTTTATCTGGAAGAAGACTTAATGATAATATGGGGATTTATGTAGCAAATCAAGTTATAAAACTTATGATAAAAAAAGAACACACCATAAAAGAGAGTAAAATCTTAGTTTTAGGAATAACTTTTAAAGAAAACTGTCCTGATATTAGAAACTCCAGAGTGATAGATGTTATAAAAGAATTGCAAGAATTTGGGTGCAAAGTAGATGCTTATGACCCATGGGCAAATAAAGAAGAAGTCCAAAGAGAATATGGGATCGATTTAATTAAACATTCAAAATTAAACATTCAAAATTATAATGCAATTATACTTGCAGTAGCTCATAAAGAATTTAGAGAAATAGAAAAAGAAATTCAAAATTCAAAATTAAACATTCAAAATTTAATTATTTATGATATTAAAAGTTTTTTCAATAAAAATATAGTCGATGGCAGATTGTAAATGAATTTTTTATCAAAATTGAATTATCTTCTTTCTAAAAGAGATAAAAAAGTTTTGGTGGTTTTATTATTATTTTCAATGATTATTTCTATCATTGAAACTATTGGCATTGGTGTTATTATGCCGTTTATTGCGGTTGCTAGTGATTTTTCAAAAATTCAAAGCAATAAATATTTACATTTTATATATAAATTTTTTCATTTTCCTTCTTATTTGGATTTTGTTGTTGCTTTTGGTATTGGACTTATTGTTTTTTATATTCTTAGAGCTATTTTAAATCTTTTTTATTTTTATGCATTAAACAGATTTGCACAAGGAAGGTATCATTTACTCGCATATAAATTATTTGAAAATTATATGGGAATGGATTATCAAGGCTTTATCAAAAAAAATTCTTCACAAATGACAAAGAATATTATCAATGAAGCAAACAATTTAGTTCAACTTATATCTGCGGTTTTGTTCATGGCGAGTGAAATTTTTGTATTAATTTTGATTTATAGTATGCTTTTGTATGTAAATTGGAAAATGACACTGCTTTTGAGTATTTTTCTTATTACAAATATTGTATTGCTTAAACTTTTTGTCTCATCAAAGATTAAAAAAGCTGGAATTCAAAGAGAAAAATTTCAACAATCATTTTATAAAATAATCAACGGTTCATTTGGAAATTTTAAAATAATCAAACTTAAATCAAAAGACAAAGAGATTTTAAAACAATTTAACGATGCTAGTTATGGATTTGCCAAAGCAAATATCAAAAATCAAACTCTTTCACAATTTCCAAGACTATTTTTGGAAATGATAGGCTTTAGTCTTGTAGCTATCATTGTTGTTTATCTTGTTTTAAAATATCATACAGATATAAAAGGAGCTCTTCCAATATTAATGGTATTTGTTGTCGGACTTTATAGATTGATGCCAAGTGTTAATAGGATTTTTACATCATACAATCAAATTCTTTTTTACAATCAATCTTTGCATATCGTTCATAATGAATTAATTTACGAGCCCGAAAACTTAGGAGATGAAAAAATATTTTTTAATAAACAAATTATTTTGAAAAATATTAATTTTAATTATATAAACAAAAAACCTGTCTTAAAAAATATCAATTTTACCATCAAAAAGGGAGAAAAGATAGGTTTTATTGGAAAAAGTGGAAGTGGAAAATCAACACTTATAGATATTATTATAGGGCTTTACAAACCTTTTATCGGAGAAATCATGATTGATAATATTCCTTTAAATGAAAAAAATATAAAAAACTGGAGAAAAAAAATAGGCTATATTCCCCAAAATATTTATCTAAAAGATGGAAATATTGCTGAAAATGTATCCTTAAGTGAAAATATAGATAAAAAAAGAGTTAAGGAAGTCCTAAAACAAGCTAATATTTTAAATTTTTTAGAAACCCATCATGAAGGAATTTGGAGCGAAATTGGAGAAAATGGAGTCAAACTCAGCGGAGGTCAAAAACAACGAATTGCAATAGCAAGAGCATTATATAATGACCCTGAACTTTTAGTTTTGGATGAAGCAACAAGTGCACTTGATAGCGAAACAGAAAAGAAAATAATGGAAGAAATTTACAAAATAGGAGCCGATAAAACATTAATAATCGTAGCTCACAGAACTTCCACTCTTAATGGATGTGATAAAATTATCGAACTTCAAAATGGAAAAATTATAAATACTTAACCTGTGTTAATGATAAAATATTTTATTTGTATTATAATCGTTTTAAATATTAA
This sequence comes from Campylobacterales bacterium, assembly GCA_027044945.1. Classification (GTDB taxonomy): domain Bacteria; phylum Campylobacterota; class Campylobacteria; order Campylobacterales; family JALSKU01; genus JALSKU01. Next base: position 1,560 of record JALUBK010000003.1, on the reverse strand, counting down.
ATTTAGGAGAATACAATGAGTATGTTTTGTAATCAATGCGAAATGAGTGCACCAGGCGGATGTGGAAGCAAAGGACAACCTGCAGGAACTTGCGGAAAAAATGAAACTTTGGCAAATCTTCAAGATACTATGATTTATGGATTGAAAGGTTTAAGTGCTTATAGAGAACACTTAAATGAGCTTGCTCCAGATCAAACTAAAAATGTTGACGATGTTATCAGTGAAACACTTTATTTTACTTTAACAAATGTCAATTTTAATTTTAACGACCATATTAAACAACTTATGAAAGTTGGGAGTGCGGGTGTTGAAGTCATGGATAAATTATCAAATGCACATACAAATAAATTTGGTATTCCAACTCCAGTTGTTATTCCACAAAATACAGTTGAGGGAAAAGCAATACTTGTAAGTGGTCATAATTTGGAAATGTTTGAAGAATTACTGAAAGCAACTGAAGGAAAAGGTATAAATGTATATACTCATTCAGAAATGCTACCAGCTCATGGTTATCCAGAGTTAAGAAAATACAAACATTTAAAAGGAAATGTTGGAAAATCTTGGTTTGATCAAGTTGATTTGATGAAAAAATTTAAAGGAACATTCGTAGTAAATACAAACTGTATTGTTCCTCCTAAAAAAAATGCAGATTATGTAGATAGAGTTTTTACATATAAAATAGTCGGAATAGAAAGTGGCACTCCGATAGTAAATAATAATTTTGATGAGTTGATAGCAAAAACATTAGAATGCGAAGATACTGTTATGACTGAAAATCTTACATTAACAACAGGACATCATTATAAAACTATTTTAACATTGGCTCCTCAAATATTAGATGCTGTTAAAGCTGGAAAAATTAGACAATTTTTTGTAATAGCAGGTTGTGATGCACCAGGAAGAGCTGGTAATTATTACAGAGAAATGGCTGAAAATTTACCAAAAGATTGTGTAATCATTACTTCAAGTTGTGGTAAATTTAGATTTAACGATATAGATTTTGGAAATATAGAAGGAACAGAAATACCAAGATATTTAGACTTAGGACAATGTAACGATTCTAACGGTGCAGTAGAAATCGCCAAAGCAGTAAGTGCGGCTTTAGATATACCTATTAATGATTTACCAATATCAATAGTTCTTAGCTGGATGGAACAAAAAGCAGTTATTATTCTTTTAGCACTACTTAGTTTGAATGTTAAAAATATATACCTTGGACCAAAACCTCCACAATTCTTAAATGATGATATAGTAAACTTTTTAATAGACACTTTCAACCTTCACTATACAGGTGATGCAAAAGAGGATTTAAAAACACTTCTAAAATAACAAATCAACCGGAGAAGAATAATATCTTGCCTTCTCCGGTTAAATTCTTAAGCCAATATTGGATATAATGATAATATTATATATTTTAACGAATTAAGACCAATCCTAAAAAAAATGATACCGCTCCAGATTTTGTGTTCATGTTAAATTCTCCTTCTATATTTAAAATGTAATTTTATCAAATTTAACATTTACACAAAATCTGGAGCGGTATCACAAATACTGTTGAAG
>JALUBK010000002.1 GCA_027044945.1 Campylobacterales bacterium | reverse complement strand
GTAAGCACTCAATTGGAATTAAATCCCAAAGAGAGTAAAATGTATATATATGAAAATATATTTTTACTTGCAATAGCATTTTTATTATTAATCCTTTTCTATTTTAAAAGAAAAAAAATATATATATTTATTTTTTTATGCATAGTTGGTTATTTAATTACATTTTACAACCCTTTTGATGATATAATTCTTCCAAAAGGAACTAAAATAACAATTCTACCAATATATAATTCAACAGTTTTTGATGTTACAAATAGAAAGATTGTTGCAGAAAAATTAGATAGTATTTCAAAATATGTCAAAATTTTATTACCAAATGGTAAAATAGGTTGGATAAGAAAGGATGCATTAAAATGAAAATAAAAAATAGATTAATAGCTTTATATTTTTCAATAGATTTTTTGTTTACGATATCAATCGTTATAATATTTATGTTTTTGTTTAGAAAATATCATAAAAAGATCAGATCTATCTGGGCAAAACTTCAATTAAAAATATTTAGAACCAAATTAGAAATTACAGGAACTCCAAATAGTGAAGCTAAAATGTTAGTTTTAAATCATCAAAGTATAGCTGATATAGTTATCATGGAAGCAGTTTATCCAGCTAATTTATCTTGGGTAGCTAAAAAAGAGATAGGAGATATTCCTTTTTTTGGTCATATATTGGATTATCCTGAAATGATTAGCATAAACAGAAGTGACAAAAGATCTATTATTCAACTTTTAAAAGATGCTAAAGATAGATTGAAAAAGGGGAGAGTTATAGCTATTTTCCCTGAAGGAACAAGAAGCAATGGAAAAAAAATATTAAAATTTCAAGATGGTGCAAAAATTTTGGCAGAAAAATTAAATCTTAAAATTCAACCTGTTGTTTTAGTTGGAACTATAAATATTTTTGATTCAAAAAATTTTCTTGCAAATTTTGAAAAAGTTAAACTTATATATATGGATTGTGTTGAACCTGATAAAGATAAGGATTGGTATAAAAAAATGAGAGATGATATGAATCAAGTATTTCAAAAAAATTTGGAGGAAAAATAAAATGAAAAGATTTTTAGGAAAGAAAAAAATAGCAAGAATTTATATAGACAACCAAGATAAATATAATGGAAAACCATTATGGGAAGAGTTATTAAAAAAAGTAAAAGAATGCAATTTAGCGGGAGCAACTGTTTTTAAAGGAGTTGCAGGCATTGGTGTCCATAGCGAACTTAGAAGTTTTAACATATGGGCTATGTCTCAAGAGTTACCAGTTGTTATAGAAATAATAGATGAAGAAGAAAAAATAATAAATTTTATGGATGATGTTGATGAAATGATAGAAGAGGGGCTTGCTACTCTTAATGATATTGAAGTTATAAAATATAAGCATAAGTAAAGGAGTAGAGTTGATAACATTATTATATATTGGCTTTGGTGGTTTTTTTGGAGCAATTTCTAGATTTTTAATAGCGGGTTTTGTTCAAAGAAATACAGGTAATTTTTTCCCCTTTGGAACTCTTAGTGTAAATGTTCTTGGCAGTTTTATTATTGGATTTGCGGCTATGTTTTTTTCTCAAGTTATAGAGCCAGAATATAAAGCTTTTATTATTACAGGATTTTTAGGTGCTTTAACAACTTTTTCTACCTTTTCTTTAGAAAATGTAACAATGTTACAAGACGGGGATTATTTAAAAGTTACTATAAATATATTGTTAAATATCTTTTTAACACTTTTGGCAACTATATCAGCAGTTATAATCTTTAAAAAAATATATACTTGATATACTTAATATAAAGTATATTTACAAAATTTACTAATATATATTTACAAAATGTATATTTTTTGATATAATTACTAAAAAATATAAGGAGTTTGTATGTCTAAATATAAATTTGATACAGAAATAAATCAATTGTTACACTTAATGATTAATTCACTTTATTCCAATAAAGATATTTTTATTCGGGAACTTGTTTCAAATGCATCGGATGCTATTGATAAAGTTAAATTTTTAACAATTAGTGATGATAAGTTTAAAAGTTTAAAATTTGATCCAAAAATAAATATTAAGATTGATAAAGATAAAAAAATCTTAATTATCAGTGATAATGGAATAGGAATGAATAAAGATGATTTAGTAAATCATTTAGGAACTATTGCAAAAAGTGGGACTAAATCATTTTTAGAAAATTTAAGTGGAGATGCAAAAAAGGATTCATCTTTGATAGGTCAATTTGGTGTAGGTTTTTATTCTGCTTTTATGGTATCTAAAAAAATAGAAGTAATTTCTAAAAAAGCAGGAGAAGAACAAGCATATAAATGGATTAGTATTGGAAACGGAGAATATGAAATAAAAGATGCAGAAAAAGAATCTTTTGGAACAGATATAGTTTTATATTTAAAAGAAAATGAAGAAGAATTTTTAGAAGAATGGAAAATAGAACAGCTTATTAAGAAATATTCAAATCATATTCCTTTTCCAATATTTATGTTAAAAGAAGAAGAAAAAGATGGAAAAAAAGAAAAAGTTTGGGAACAAATAAATAAAGCTTCCGCACTTTGGAGATTAAATAAAAGTGAAATAAAAAAAGAGGAATATATTGATTTTTATAAGCAATTAAGCGGAGACAATAACGACCCTCTTTTTTGGACTCATACAAATGCTGAAGGAACTTTGGAATATTCTACATTATTTTATATTCCTTCTGTTGCACCATTTGACCTCTTTAGAATGGATTATCAACCAGGAGTCAAGTTGTATGTAAAAAGAGTTTTTATTACTGATGATGACAAGGAGCTTATGCCTACATATTTGAGGTTTGTTAGAGGTATTATTGACAGTGAAGATTTGCCTTTGAATGTAAGCAGGGAAATTTTACAGCAAAATACAATTTTAACTAAAATTAAAAAATCTTCTGTTAAAAAAATATTAAATGAGTTTAAAAAATTAAAAAATAAAGATTTTGATAAATATTTAAAATTTTATAATTTATTTGGAAAAGTTTTAAAAGAGGGTGTTTATAGTGATTTTGAAAATAAAGAATTGATTCTTGATTTGTTATTATTCAAAACTACAAAAAGAGATAATGTAAGTTTTAAAGAATATAAAGAAAAAATGAAAGAAAACCAAAAAGATATTTATTATATTACAGGTGAAGATGAAGCACTTCTTAAAAATTCGCCTTTGATTGAAAATTTTAAAGATAAAGATATTGAGGTTTTAATAATGGATGATGAAGTTGATGCCCTTATTATGCCAATGGTTACAGAATATGATAAAACTCCGGTAGTTTCAGTTAATACAGCTGAATTGAATGAAGAAAAAAAAGATGAAGATAAAAAGAAAGAGGAGGAAATAAATAAAAAAATAACTCCTTTAATGCTTAAAATAAAAGAGATATTAAAAGATGAAGTAAAAGATGTTAAAATAAGTTCTCGTCTTAAAGAATCGCCAGTTTGCTTAGTAGTTGATAAGAATGATCCTGATTTTGCAATGCAAGAGATGTTGAAACAAATGGGACAAAGTAATTTACCAAAAGTAAAACCTATTTTAGAAATCAATCCAAATCATGAAATATTTAAAAAATTGAGTGAAAATAATTCACCAGTAAGCATTAATGATGTAGCAAATATATTATATAATGAAGCAAGACTTATTGAAGGAATGAAGATAGAAAATGGTACTGATTTTGTCCAAAGAATTAATAAAATGTTGGCAAATTCTATAAAATAAAATTTTTAATTGTGTGATAATAAAATATCACACAATTATATATAAACTGCTTTTAAGTAAAATTTTAGTAAAATCCATTCCCTAAATACACAAATAAAAAGGATATTTAAAAATGAAAAGAACTTTTCAACCACACAATACACCGAGAAAAAGAACTCATGGTTTTAGAATTAGAATGAAAAATAAAAATGGTAGAAAGATTATAAATGCCAGAAGAGCAAAGGGTAGAAAAAGATTAAGCGTATAAGAGATTTTGATATTATAAAAAAATCAAAAAGTTTTTCAAAACTTTATAAAAACTCTAAAAAGGATTTTAGTGCAAGTTTTGTTCTCTTTTATAAAGAATGTGAAGAAAAAAAAGTTGGTTTTACCGCCAGTAAAAAAATAGGAAATGCAGTCAAAAGAAACTTTGCTAAAAGAAGAATGAGAGCTCTTTTTCAAGAATTTTCATCCGATTTAAAGCAAGGTTTGTATATTTTGGTTGCTAGAGATAAAATATTGACTTTGGATTATAAAAATTTAAAGCAAGATTTTTTAAAATCATTAAAAAAGGCAAAGGCCTTGAGCAATCAATCTTTTAAAAAGGCTTGATGCTTGAAAAAGATATTATTAAAATTATTATTTATATATCAAAAATATATAAGTATCGTTTTTGGTTATGGGCAATGTAGGTATTATCCTACATGTTCTGAATATGCAAAATGGCAAATTGAAAATAATAATATAGCAAAAGCACTTTTTTTTTCATTTGCTAGGATATTAAGATGCAATCAATTATTTAAAGGTGGCATAGAATATCCCATAATAAAAAAAGATTTTAAAATATTAAAATTAAAACCAATAAAATATGATAAAATTGATATAAAATATTGGTTTGTTCCTAAAAAAAAGAATATCTTTTATGTAATTAAAAGGTTTAAAAGGTATAAAAGTGTTAAATAAATTAACTACACAACAAAGAGTTATAATAGCAACAGTATTAAGTTTTCTGTTTTTTGCAGTATATAGTCATTATTTTGCTCCAAAGCAAACAAATATTGAAAAAGCAGAAAAAAATAGTTCCAAAATGGTGTCTTCTAAATTGGCTCCTAATATTCAGTCTAATTCTTCCGAAACAACTACTGCTGTAAGTTCTCCAATAGATCATAAAAACAATGAAAAAGTTTTGGTTACCATAAAAAGTAAAAAATTTGAAATGCAAATTGATCAATATGGTAGAATTAGCAAATTTTATTTAAATGGTAAAAGATATAGAAATAAAAATGGAAAAAGAGTTCAACTTTTTAACGATAGAGATTTGCCATTGCCTTTGGAAATTCGTTTTAGTAATGCAAAATTAAATAAAGAAGCTTTTGAAACCCCATATTCTGCAAATATCAAAAATTTAGAAATAAAAAATAAGCCTGTTAAAATTGTATTGACTCAAAAATTAACTAATTTAACACTAACAAAAACATTGATAATAAAACCACTTGGAGATTACAGTGTTCATATCTCTTTGTCAAGACCTGTTAAATATTTTATAAGTCCAGGATTTAGACCTGATGTGATGGCAAAGGGTTATACTTTTCATGGTGTTTTGATAAAAGAATTTGATGATACTTTGACCATGATAAAAGATACAGATGCAAAAGGAAATGAACATTTTGCAAATGCAAAAATAGTAGCAGCTAGTGATAGATATTATACAACTTCTTTTTATAATTTAAAAGGAGGCTTGGATGTTTATATATCTAAAAATAAAAAGAAAGATCCTCTTGCTTTTATAAAAGGAAAACAAGATTATACGATTAATGGATATATTGGTGTAAAAGAATTAAAAATTTTAGATTCTATAAATAAAGAGATGGGTGATATTATTGAATATGGTTGGTTTACTTTTATTGCAAAACCTGTTTTTTTGCTTTTAAGCTTTTTAGAATCAATTATTGGAAACTGGGGATGGGCTATTGTAGCCACTACTTTACTTATAAGAATAGTTTTATTTCCTTTAACATATAAAGGAATGATTTCAATGAGTAAGATGAAAGATCTTGCTCCTAAAATAAAAGAATTACAAAAAAAATATAAAGGTGAACCTCAAAAACTAAATGCAAAAACGATGGAGCTATATAAAAAGAATGGAGCAAATCCACTGGGTGGTTGTTTGCCAATGCTTTTACAAATTCCTATATTTTTTGCTTTATATAGAGTTCTTCAAAATTCAGCCGAATTACAAGGTGCTCCTTGGATATTTTGGATTCATGATTTATCAGTAAAAGACCCATATTTTATTTTACCTATTTTAATGGGTGTTACTATGTTTTGGCAACAACATATTACACCAAACAGTATAACTGATCCAACTCAAGCAAAAATTATGAAATATCTTCCTGTGGTATTTACATTTTTCTTTATGACATTTCCAGCAGGTTTAACACTTTATTGGTTTGTTAATAATTTATTTTCAATTATTCAGCAATATTATGTAAATTTACTGCTTGAAAAGAAAAAAGTTTCTTTAAAAGAACAAAAGGCTAACGAATGAGTAATATAATAGAATCTAATACGATGGAAGAAGCTTATTTAAAAGCTTCAAAAAAACTTAATTGTTCAATAGTGGAATTGGATATTGAAATTATTCAACACCCAAGTAATGGAATTTTAGGGATGTTTAAAAAGAAAGCGATTATATCCATTGCAAAAAAAAATGAAAAGTCTGAATCCAAAACAACAGTTATAAAAAATAAATCTATAGAAACTGTTAATCAAGAAAACATACAAAAAATAACAGAAGGTGTTAAAAAATTAATAAAAGCAAGTTGTTATAATATAGAATTAAAAAAAGTAGAAAAATACAATGAAAATACCGTAGCTATTTTTTTAGATGGAGAAGATGCTGCTTTAATGATAGGTAAAGAGGGGTATAGATATAAAGCTTTTTCCTATCTCTTATATAATTGGGCAAATATAAAATATGATGTAAATATTAGATTGGAAATAGCAGAATTTTTACAAAATCAAAAAGAAATGATAAAAAAATATCTCGAACATGTAATTCAAAAAATTAAAAATAATGGAAGAGCTCAAACTAAAGTTTTGGATGGAATTTTGGTAAAAATTGCTTTAGAGGAATTAAGAGAAGAGTTCCCAGATAAATATGTAGGCATTAGAACCGCTAAAAATGGTGGGAAATATGTCCTTGTAAATGATTTTAATAATAAAAAAACAGAAGAATAAATGCAAACGATTGCAGCTATTGCAACTGCTCATGGAATAGGCTCTATATCTATTGTTAGAGTGAGCGGAAAAAAAGCCTATGAAATAGCACTAAAAATAACTCAAAAAGAAAAATTATTTCCTAGATATGCTACACTTTCTTATTTATATGATTGTAAAAAAGATATTATTGATGAAGCAATAACTATCTATTTTAAATCCCCAAATAGTTTTACAGGAGAAGATATTGTAGAGTTTCAATGCCATGGTGGTATTGCAGTGGCAAATGTTATACTTCAAGAAGTTATAAAATGTGGTGCAAGATTGGCTAATCCTGGAGAATTTTCAAAAAGAGCATTTTTAAATGGCAAAATAGATTTAACAAAAGCAGAAGCTATTTCTCAAATAATAGAAACAAAAAGTCAAGATGCTTTAAAAATTTTATCAAAACAATTAAAAGGTGATTTAAAAGAATTTATTGATAGATTGAGAGTTGAACTGGTTGAAATATTGGCATATGCAGAAGTTAATATTGATTATGCCGAAGAGGATTTACCAAAAGATATAGAAAAATCTATTAAAAATAAACTCGACAATCTTTCTTCTCTTATAGAAAAATCATTACAAATAGCATTACAAAAAGAGGGTTTGATAAATGGATTTAGTATTTCTATTGTTGGAAAACCTAATGTTGGAAAAAGTTCTTTATTAAATAAATTTTTAAACTATGATCGTGCTATTGTAAGTGATATTGCAGGGACAACAAGAGATACAATAGAAGAAGAGGTAAAAATTGGAACTCATTTGATTAAAATCATTGATACTGCTGGAGTTCGAATTGCTAAAGATAGTATTGAAGAGATAGGAGTTCAAAAAAGTATCAAATCTATAGAAGAATCAGATATTGTTTTGGCTGTTTTTGATGGTTCAAGTCCAATAGATGAAGAAGATATGAGAATTATTGAGCTTATTAAAAAATATCAAAATGAGAAAAAAATATTTGTTTTTTTAAATAAAAGTGATTTAACAAATCATTTTGATGCCAGTAAATTGAAAGATTTTAATCCTGCTAAAATAACTGTAAAAAATGATGTAAATAATGTGATAAATATTATAAAAGATTATTTGGATTCGCAAAGTTTGGATGAATCTGTAATGCTTACTACAACACGACAGATTGAAAATATGCAAAAAGCTTTAAAATCGATCAAGAATGCCAAAGAACCTCTTGAAAATGGTGAATTAGAGCTTTTTGCTTATGAAATTAATGATGCTATTTCTTATATTTCTTCTATTACTTTTAAATTTGACAGAGAAGAGATTCTTGATAAAATGTTTGGAAGTTTTTGTTTGGGAAAATAAGTAAAGCAATACAAAATAGGATATGCAATGCAAAATATTGAAAATACAATAAAAGAATTAAAATTAACAAAAGATGAATATCAAAATATTCTTAAGATTTTAGGTAGAAAACCAAATATGCTCGAACTTCAAATATTTTCTTCTATGTGGAGTGAGCATTGTTCTTATAAATCAAGCAAAAAATATTTAAATGGTTTTCCTGTATCTGCTCCGTGGGTTATACAAGGACCTGGCGAAAATGCTGGAGTTATTGATATTGGTGGAGGAATGGCTGCTGTTTTCAAAATGGAGAGTCATAATCATCCTAGTTTTATAGAACCATATCAAGGTGCGGCTACTGGTGTTGGTGGTATTTTGAGAGATATTTTTACAATGGGTGCTAGACCTGTTGCAAATCTAAACTCTTTAAGATTTGGTAATATCAGCAAAAATGATAAAAATGGAAAATATCAAAGATATTTAGTTAGAGGTGTTGTAGAAGGAATTGGAGATTATGGAAATTGTATGGGTGTGCCAACAATAGGAGGAGAAACATTTTTTGATGATTGTTATAATGGAAATATTTTAGTAAATGCTTTTACTCTTGGAGTATGCAAAAGTGATGAAATATTTTATGGAAAAGCTGAAGGTGCCGGTAATTTAGTTATTTATGTTGGAAGTAAAACAGGTAGAGATGGGCTTGGCGGAGCTGTCATGGCCAGTGATAGTTTTACAGAAGAAAATAAATCTTTAAGACCGACTGTTCAAGTTGGAGATCCTTTTACTGAAAAACTTTTGCTTGAAGCTTGTTTGGAATTATTTAAAAAAGATTATATTATTGGTATCCAAGATATGGGTGCAGCGGGGCTTACTAGTAGTTCTTTTGAAATGGCTGGAAGAAGTGGAAGTGGCATGAAAATGTATTTAGATAAAGTTCCTGCAAGAGAAGAAGGTATGAAGCCATTTGAATTTATGCTTAGCGAATCACAAGAAAGAATGTTAATATGTGCCAAAAAAGGATTTGAAGAAAAAGTTTTAAAAATATTTAAAGATTGGGATTTGGATGCAGAAGTTATAGGAGAAGTAACTGATAGTGGAAATATGGAACTTTATTGGCATAATGAAAAAGTTGCGGATATTCCAATAGGTCCAATAGCACAAGAAGCCCCAGTATTAGATCGTCCTATAAAGAAACCTGAATATTTGCAAAATATAAAAAATATCAGTGTAAATTTAAAAGATTTAAATATCGATGAAGTTTTTGACAAACTTATATCTTCAAATGAAGTTGTTGATAAATCATGGATATATAAACAATATGATTCTATGGTCCAGACAAATACCATTAAAGGTCCGGGAAAACTTGATAGTTCAGTAATAAGAGTAAAAGAAAATGGTGTGGCTTTGTCAATGAGTAGCGATTGTAATCCTAGATATTGTTATATAGATCCTTTTAATGGTGCGGCTGCTGCAGTTATGGAAAGTGGTAGAAATGTTGCCATGAGTGGTGCAACTCCCAAAGCGATTACGGATTGTTTGAATTATGGAAATCCTGAAAATCCTGAAATAATGTGGCAATTTGCAAAAGGATGTGAAGGCATAAAAGAAGCTTGTAAAGCTTTGAATACTCCTGTTGTAAGCGGTAATGTTTCTTTGTATAATGAAACAAACGGAGTAGGTATATTTCCAACACCGGCAATAGTAATGGTTGGTGTAAATCATGAAGCTACTAAAACTATTCCTAACTGTTTTCAAGAAAATGGCAACTCTATTTATTTGGTGGGTGATACAAAAAGTGATTTTGGCGGAAGTTTGCTTTTAAAAGAATTATTTAATAAAGTTGAGGGAGTTTTGCCTATAATTGATTATCAAAAAGAATTGGCTTTATGGAATTTAACAATAGAAGCAAATAAGAATAATTTAATAAAATCTGCAAAAGATGTAAATGTAGGTGGAATTGCAATTGATTTGTATAAAATGGCAGTAGTTGGTAACAAAGGGATAAAAGCAAAAAGTTCTTTTGGTAAAAAAATAGATATTTTTAGCGAATCATTTTCGAGAGCACTTTTTGAAGTATGCGATGATAATAAATTTGAAAAATTAGCAAATAAATTTGGTATAAAATATGAAAAAATAGGTATTATTGAAGGAGATAAATTTATTTTAGATGATATCAAAAGAGACTTATCTAAATTGCAAGATATATATTTTAATAGTTTTAACGATTTGATAGAAAAAGATATATAAAGGAAAAAAATGAAAAGAGCATTACTTAGTGTAAGCGATAAAAAAGGAATAGTGGACTTTGCTAAAAATTTATCAAAACTTGGTTTTGAGATTATTTCAACTGGAGGAACTTTTAAACTTTTAAATGAAAATGGAATAAAAGTTGTAGAGATAGATGAAGTTACAAAGTTTCCTGAATGTTTTGAAGGAAGAGTAAAAACTTTAAATCCTTATATTCATGGTGGTATTTTATACAGAAGAGATAAAAAATCTCATATTGATGAAGCAAAAAATTTGAATGTTAAAGCTATTGATTTAGTGTGTGTCAATCTATACCCCTTTAAAGAAACAATTGAAAAAACAAATGATTTTGAAGAAATTATTGAAAATATAGATATAGGCGGTCCTACTATGGTTAGAAGTGCTGCTAAAAATTTTAAAGATGTTATTATAGTTACAGATACAAATGATTATGATAAAATTATAAAAGCTATCAAAGATAAAAAAGATGATTTTGATTTTAGAAAAAATTTAATGATAAAAGCTTATTCTAAAACAGCAAGTTATGATAGCATGATTGCAAATTATATGAATGAAAGATTTAATAATGGTTTTGGTGCACAGCAATTTATCGTGGGAAATAAAGTAGCAAATACAAGATACGGCGAAAATCCTCATCAAAGAGGAGCATTATATGAATTTGATAATTTTTATAGTAAAAATTTTAAAACTTTAAAAGGAGAAGTCAGTTTTAATAATTTAACAGATATGAACGGTGCTGTAAAAATTGCATCTGCTTTTGGAGATGAAAATGCAGTTTGTATATCAAAACACGGAAATCCTTGTGGATTTGCTATAAAAAATACACTTCTTGAAAGCTATACGGAAGCTTTAAAATGTGATCCTATTTCAGCTTATGGCGGAGTGGTAGCGGTAAATGGCACAGTAGATAAAGAATTGGCTACAAAAATGAATGAAATATTTTTAGAAGTTATAATTGCAGGTAAAATTACAAAAGAAGCTATAGAAGTTTTTTCAAATAAAAAGAGAATTAAATTATTTGAATATAATAGCGATAAACTTTTAGTAAGTCATGACAAATATGATTTTAAACATATAAATGGTGGTTTTGTTTTTCAAGATAGCGATAAAGTAAAAGATAATGAAGTTAAAAGTGCTAAGCTTGTTGGTAAAAAAGAAGCCACAAAACAAGAATTAAAAGATTTGGAGATTGCATATAAGGTTGCGAGTTTAACTAAGTCAAATTGTGTTGTTTATGTTAAAAATTCAGCTATGGTAGCTGTAGGAATGGGAATGACAAGTAGAGTTGATGCGGCACAGTGTGCTCTTAAGAAAGCAATAGAATTAGGACTTGATGTTAGTGGTTCTGTATTGGCTAGTGAAGCTTTTTTCCCATTTCGAGATTCTATCGATGCAGCTGCAAAAGCTGGTATTAGTGCTATCATAGAACCGGGTGGAAGTATAAGAGATAAAGAAGTCATAGAAGCTGCCAATGAACACAATATAAGTTTATATTTTAGCGAAATTAGACATTTCTTGCATTAAATTTTATATAAGTTAATAAAAATTTACCATAATATCATAATTTTTATGTATAACTTTGCTAAATTTTTCTAACAAAGTTATACTATTAATCCCATCATCAGGATATGTTACGATGGTGTCATCTTTATCTTTTATCCCATAAAAATCTTTAATTCCTTTAGAAATATCATAAGCTATATTCCAATCTGCTCCCGGAGAAAAAATAACAACATTTTTATTATTACTAAAAATTATATCACTATTTCTTAAAATTTTAGAAAGTGTTGAAATAATTTTTTCAGTTAATTTTTTATTTGATTTTATAAAAATTAACGAAAAATCCCTATGATATTTGTCCTCATATCTTTCTAATAAAGCTATATGATGCTTTATAATTGGAAAAATATTTTTAAAATCTAATTGAATACAAGCCATTTTATACCTTTTGAAGTTTGTCTATATTTTTAAATACAAAAGTATTCCACCCATCTTTGTAACCATAGAGTAATTGTAACTTATGTGCCCTTAAAATATTATCAACTAAATACAATCCTAATCCAAAACTGTCTTTTTGGTTTCCATCACTTGTGAAAGGTTCCATATATTCTTTAAGATCTTTTTTAAGTTTTTCACCTCTGTTTTTAAATATAAGAGCTTTATCGTTTGCAATAATTTGGACTTTTTGATCAATAGAATATTTTATACCATTATCAATCATATTTTTTATAGCTATACTAAAAAATTTAAAATCAACATTCAAAATTATATCCCGGTTTTTTATTAGTTGTATTTGATTTTTATTTATCATTGCTAAATCAACTGCTTCATCAATCATGTCTATAAGTCTGACAGGTTTTATATCTAAAACTATAAAACCGCTGGAAATTTTTTCTATAGTTATAAATTCATTTATAAGAGATTGAAGTTTTTCAAAAACATTGATCAATCTTTCTTTGTTTTTTCCTTCAGGCAACATTTCAGCTGTAATTCTTCCTTTTGTGATAGGAGTTTTGAGCTCATGCATAATATTTCTCAAAAAAAGAATTCTTGAACTGTTCAATCTTTTTATTCTTGCAACCGCATTATTAAAAGCATTTGATACATCTGCAATTTCATCTTTGCCATCAGAATGAATATTAACATTCAAGTCACCCTTTGCAAATTTGTCTATTTCTATTTTTAGTGTTTTTAGAGGTAAAAACTTTTTTATTGTAAAAATGTATGCCATAATTATTAATGCAAAAATTAATGCAAAAATTAATATATAAATTATATTTCTATTAGAATTATAAAGTAAATCTTTTAGTAACAAAGAATATTTTTTTGTTACTATATAAAGATAGGCATTTTTTTTATTTCTTAAAATCAATGCCGTGCCAATAGGAGAAGTATGTCTGTAGATAATTGGTGTTGAATTTAAAATTTTTAAAGCTTTTTTAATATTTTGAATAGGTTGAACTTTATCTTCTTTTAAAAGTTTAAAAAAATCTTTTAAATCTGGAGAAAATACTAATTGATATTGAATAGATTTTGACATAAGCGCATATCTATTTAGAAAATCTTTTTGATTTTGTTTTTTTTCATATTGATAAAAAAATATAAAAGTAAAAATTATACCAATTGTTGCAGTAATAAATATAAAAGTTATGCTAGTAAAAATTGATGATTTTTTCATGATATAAATTTATAGCCTATGCCTCTAACTGCTTTTATATGCTTTGGTTCTTTTGGAGATTCTCCTAATTTATGTCTTATTCTGCCTATAATTACATCTATACTTTTATTGCTACTTTCTTCACTTATAGCTTCAACATTATAAATAAGCTCTTCTCTTGAAACAACACCCCCTTCTTTTTTTATGAGATATCGAAGTATTCCATATTCTGCTGCAGTCAAGTCTAAGATTTTATTTTTATGTTTGATTTCATGTTTTTTTTCATTTAAAATTATTTCTGATTGCTTTTTTTCATTTTCATTTTTATTTATAACTGGTTGTCTTCTTAAAATTGTTCTTATTCTAGCTTCTAATTCTCTTGGATTGTATGGTTTTGGCAAATAGTCATCTGCTCCATTTTCAAGTGCAGTTACTTTATCCATTATATCATGCCTGGCTGATGATATAATGATAGGTGTATTGCAATCTTGCCTTATCTCTTTACAAACATCTAGTCCGTCAATACCGGGAAGTGTTAAGTCGAGAATAATTAAATCAAATTTTTCAACAGATAATGTAGAAAGACCCAAATAAGGATCTTCCACATTTTTTACTTTTATGTCAAATTGATCAAGATATTCTGTCAATATTTCTGCCAATTCTCCATCATCTTCTATCATTAAAACTTTTATCATTTATTCTCCGCTATTTTTTGTATGCCAATGGAATTATATAGTTTCCTCTTTGAACATATATGATACCTTTTTTAATTTTTTTAATGGCTTCTTGATATTGATTAACATTTTTTATTAATTTATTATTGATTTGCACAATAATATCACCAATTCTAAATCCAATTTTATCTGCTTTTGTATTATTTTGAACATTTATAACTAAAACCCCATTTATATTTTTCGGAATTCCATAATTATATCTAATTCTTGCATTAATATTTATAACTTTTAAACCTTTAATAATATTATTATTGTTTGCATTGATGCTTCCTGGCATTTTAGCAAGTTTTACTTTAAAAGTTTTCACTTTATTATTTTGATTTTCTACTTTTATAACAACAGTATCATTTGGCTTTAATGCTCCTATTTTATCTTTTAAATCATTTGCATTTTTAACTGGTTTGCCATTTATTTGTATGATTAAATCACCTCTTTTTAATCCTGCTTTGCTAGCTGGTGTATCTTTTTCGACATCAATTATAAAAGCTCCATATTTATGTTTATAAATAGATCTTAATCCGCTATTTAAATCTTGGATAGAAACTCCAAGAAAACCTCTTTTAATTGTTCCGTTATTTATAAGTGCTAAAGCAATTTTTTTAACCATGTTTGACGGAATTGCAAATCCTATACCATTAAAACCACCACTTCTTGTTATGATTGCACTATTTATGCCTATTAATTCACCCTTGCTATTTACCAATGCTCCACCTGAATTACCAGGATTTATGGATGCATCTGTTTGTATAAAGTTTTCATATTGATTGATGCCAACATTATTTTTGTTGAGAGCTGAGATGATACCGCTTGTAACTGATTTGCCTATACCAAAAGGATCTCCTATTGCAAATACTATATCTCCTACTTTTAGATTGGAAGAGTTTGCAATTTTAATAGGATGCAAATTTTTTGCATTTATTTTGATAACTGCTATGTCAGTTTTTGGATCTCTTCCAATTAATTTAGCATTGAAAGTTTTATTAATTCCTGCAATAGTTACTTTTATTGAATTTGCACCAGCCACTACATGGTTATTTGTTACAATATATCCATTTTTTGTAACAATGACTCCTGATCCTAGGGCATAACTTTTTTTCTTAAATCTTTTTGGTGGCATTGTTCTGATTCTATAATTTGGATCTAAAAATTGTCTGAAAAATGGATTTTGATAAAGATTATATAAACTATTGTTTATATATATTTCTTTTGTAGTTGATATATTGACTACACTTTTTTGTGGTTCTTTCAATATAGCATTATAAGATAACAATTTATTGCTATTTTTCCCTGGAATAACTCTTTGAGTTATATTTTTTGCTTCATTGAAAGTAACTTTTGCATATATTGAAGTTGCAAGAAGACTAGTTATTATAAAACTTATAGGTAAGAATTTATTTCTCATCTTTTTTCCTTTAAAATTTATTTGTGTGAAGTATAATAAAATATTGTAAATGAGCAGTAAATGATTGGAAAAAATTCTAAACCTTGATTGACATAGACTAAGGAATTATGATATAATTACATTAAAAGAATAAGTAAGGAGCAGGAAGTGAGCGGAAGTCTATATGAAACATTAGGTATTAAAGAAAATGCCTCTGCCGAAGAAATCAAGAAAGCTTATAGAAGACTTGCCAGAAAATATCATCCTGATATTAATAAAAGTCCAGATGCTGAAGAAAAATTTAAAGAGATTAATGCAGCATATGAAATTTTAAGCAATAAAGAAAAGAGAAAACAATATGATATGCATGGTGATGATATATTTGGAGGGCAAAACTTCCATGATTTTGCTTCATCGCATGGGAATAATGCAGATTTGGATGAAATATTAAGAAATATTTTTGGCGGTGGCGGTTTTGAAGGTTTTGGCGGTCGTGCCGGAGGTTTTGAAGGTTTTGGTGGAGGTTTTGGCGGATATCAACAAAAAAGAGAACCTAATTTGGATGTAAATGCAAAAATAACTATACCTTTTGATGTCGCAGTGCTTGGCGGTTCTCATGCGATTAATTATAATGGAGAAAGTTTTAATATAAAAATTCCTGCCGGAATTAAAAATGGAGAAAAGCTTAGAATCAGAAATAAAGGCAAAAGTTATAATGGAAAAAAAGGCAATTTGTATATTATTGTAGAAATTGCACCAAGTAATGAATATACAAGAGTTGGAAATGATTTATTCAAAAATTTTGATATTCCTTTAAAAACTGCACTTTTTGGTGGTAAAATAAAAGTCAAAACTCATTATAAAGATGTAACTTTAAAAATTGGAAAAAATACAAAACAAAATCAAAAATTTAGATTGAAAGGATATGGTGTTAGTGATATAAAAAGTGGTGTTAAAGGTGATTTATATTTGAAAGCCAATATTATATTACCAAAAATAGAAACACTTGATGAAGAACTTGTAAAAATAATGAAAGAAAAATTGCCAGGAGAATAAAATGCATGGATATGAAGAACCAGTTTATTTAATAAGTGTTGTTGCAAAAGTTTTATCAATTCATCCACAAACATTAAGACAATATGAGCGAGAAGGACTTATTGAACCTTCTCGAACTGAGGGTAGAATGAGACTTTATTCTCAAAAAGATATAGATAAAATAAAAATGATATTAAGATTGACAAGAGATTTGGGGGTTAATTTAGCAGGAGTTGATATAGTTTTGCAATTTAAAACACAAATTGATGAAATGGAAAAAGAGATTGAACAGATGAGAAAAGAATTGTCAATTTTGAGAAAAAAAGGCACAATTGATGAAAATAAAAATCTTATCAAGAAGAAGCATATTTATGATGTTATTCTTTTTGGAGAATAAAAATATTATTCACAATTAATAAACAATTTTTTGATAATCTTTGAATTAAATCAAAGACTATCACAGGAAATTACAAATGAAAATAATTTTGCTTATTTTGATTGTCCCTCTTTTTTTATTGGGTGCAAATTTTGATTATAGTGCTATGAGCACACAAGAACTTTTAGCTATTATGAATTATACAATTATTAAAAAAGATAAAAATTCTATTTTGAAAGAGTTGAAAAATCGAATAAAAGAGATGAGTAAAAAAGAGAAAAAAGAGTATGAATTGAACTTAAAACTATTGAAAAAACAAAATGCAAAATAATAAAATATTATTATTAGAAGATGATATAAATTTAAGCGAAACTATTGAAGAATTTTTAAACGATAATGATTTTAAAGTTGTTTGTGCTTATGATGGATTGAGTGCAGAAGATGTGATATATGAAAATAATTTTGATATTCTTCTTTTAGATGTTAATGTTCCAGGGATAAACGGTTTTGAACTTTTGAAAAAAATAAGAGCAAATGGAAATGAAACACCAGCTATTTTTATTACTTCTTTAAATTCTACTGACGATTTGACAAATGGTTTTAAAAGTGGCTGTGATGATTATATACGCAAACCCTTTGCTTTAAAAGAATTACTTTTAAGGGTGCAAACAATATTAAAAAGAAGTTTTTTCCACAAAAAAGAAAATATTATAAAATTCAATGAAAATTGTTATTATAAAGTTGATACAAATGAAATAATTAAAGATAAAAAAATAATCAAATTAAGCAATAAAGAAAATAAACTTTTAAAACTTTTTTTACAAAACCAAAACAAAATACTTTCGCATGACAATATTTATAATACTTTATGGGAGTATGGCGAAACTTATAGTGATAATTCATTAAGAGCTTATATAAAAAATCTTAGAAAAATTTTGGGCAAAGATAGCATATTAAGTATTAAAAAATTGGGATATAGGCTTGTTACAAAGTGAAAAGAAAAGTTTAATTTCTTTTTTATTGCTTTATATTTTTTTATCTTTAGTTATAGCTGTTTTTACAACATTATTGTATTATCATTTTAAAAAAGATTTAATGCTTCAAAAAGAGAGAGAATTTTTGCAAAATTATTCCAAAACTTTTATAGAAAAATTAAAAATACTGCATAGAAATTTTTCCAAAACTCATATATATCCAACCAATAAAAATATAAGAACAGGTATTTATGATAGTGATAAAATAAAAATATTTTCTTTATTGAAACAAAAACCAGATTTGGATAAAGTGATATATGAGAAAGGTGATCAAATCCAATACATAAAAGAACCAGAAGCTTATTATTTAGGTGCAAAATATGTTGTTTTTGAGATAAAAGATAATAGAAAATGGTTTAAATTATTTCTGAAACAAATTATATTATTTGGTGTACCTTTTTTTATTTTTGTCATCATTATAGGATTTTTTTTAATGAAACTTTTTTTAAAACCTATGAGAGATTTTATTATTTTACTCGATAGATTTATAAAAGATACGACACATGAATTAAATACTCCAATTAGTGCAATTTTGGCAAATATTGAAACAGTAGATAAAAAAAGAGTTGATATAAAAACGGTGAGGAAAATAGAAAGAATAGATATAGCTGCTAGAACTATATCAAATATTTATCAAGATTTAACATATCTTACTTTAAATCATAAAATACAAACTTTTAATGAGAAAATAAATATATCAAATATTTTGAAAAATAGATGTGAATATTTTAAGATAATAGCAAAATCGAAAAAAATAGATTTCATTTTAGATATAGAAGATAACATATATCTTTATATTGATAAAAATAAAATTATAAAATTAATTGATAATCTTATCTCTAATGCTATTAAATATAATAAAATAAATGGTAAAATAGAAATAAAACTTAAAAATAAATTTTTATCTGTAAAAGATAATGGTATAGGGATACCAAAAGATAAAATCAATCAAATATTTGATAGATATAAAAGATTTAATGAAGTTTCAGGTGGTTTTGGAATAGGGTTGAATATAGTCGCAATGATTGCAAAAGAATACAATTTGATTATTGATGTTCAATCAGAAAAGGATAAATTTACAAAGGTTATTGTAAAATGGTAAAAAAAATATGTTTATTATTTTTGTTTATTATTTTTGCTTCATCTTTAATGGCAAAAAAAAACATTTATCAAAGAAATTGTGTAAAATGTCATAAAAATCAAGCAGTTACTCTTGATAAATTATTTTATGCGTATCTTTTAAAATATAGTAGCAAAAGAATGGTAGAAAAATCTCTTTATGATTATTTAAAACATCCATCATACTATAAAACAATAATGCCAAAAGGTTATATCAATAGATATGGTATCAAAATGCCATCAAAATTAAGCAACAAAGAATTGAAAAAAGCTATTGATATATATTGGAACAAATATAAAGTTTTTGGAAAATTAAAAATAAAAAACTAAAAAATACTATTTTTAAACTTTTATTTAATGAATATAATGTTAGAATTTCAGTTACAAACTGGTGACAATATAATGAAGGATAAAAACTATGGAAACAAGTCTGATAGGAGAGGGATTAAAATTTTTAATTTTAGGCATGACGACTGTATACCTCTTTTTGTATTTGATGGTGATAATTTTAAAATTAGAATCTAAAATAATTAAAAAATATTTTTCTAAAAACAATCAAACTTCGCTTTCTTTAAGTAATAAAAATATAAATAATAATGATGAAATTATAGCCGTGATAACAGCTGCAATAACAGAATATAGAAAAAAGTAGGAAAACTTTATGGCTAAAAAATTAATAGATATAATGGATACAACTTTTAGAGATGGTTTTCAATCTGTATTTGGCGGTAGAGTGTTGGTGAAAGATTTTATAAAAGCGGTATCGGTTGCAAAAGAAGCAGGTATTAGTCATTTTGAATTTGGCGGTGGAGCAAGATTTCAATCTCTTTTTTTCTATTTGAACGAGAATGCTTTTGATGTAATGGATAAATTTAGAGAAGTTGTAGGAAAAGAAGCAAATTTGCAAACTTTATCCAGAGGTGTAAATACTGTTATGCTCGATACTGCAAGTTCTGAAATAATTGATCTGCATGCAAAATTATTTAAAAAACATGGAACTACGACTATTAGAAATTTTGATGCTTTAAATGATATTGAAAATTTGAAATATAGTGGAGAGTGTATAAAAAAATATGGCTTAAAACATGAAATTGTTGTTACTATGATGGAATTACCACCGAGATGTTTTGGAGCGCATGATGTAAAGTTTTACGAGAATGTATTAAGAAAGATTCTTGATAGTGGAATAGAATATGATAGTGTTTGTTTTAAAGATGCAAGCGGAACTTCAAATCCAAATAAAGTATATGAAACTATAAAAATGGCAAAAACTCTGTTGCCTGAAAATATTCATGTAAGACTTCATACACACGAAACAGCTGGAGTTAGTGTGGCTTCTTATCTTGCGGCTTTAGATGCAGGTGTGGATGGTATTGATTTGGCCGCCAGTCCTGTTAGTGGAGGAACTTCTCAACCTGATATATTGACTTTATTGCATGCAACAAAAGGAACAAAATATGATCTTGGTGATTTGAATGTGGAAAAAATTTTAAAATATGAGACTTTTTTAAAAAATGAACTTAAAGATTATTTTGTGCCACCTGAAGCTATGGCAGTTTCATCTATTATTCCTTTTTCTCCTATGCCTGGAGGTGCTTTGACAGCTAATACTCAAATGATGAGAGACAATAATATATTGGATAAATTTCCAGAAGTTATAAATGCTATGAGGGAAGTTGTAGAAAAAGGTGGATATGGCACCAGTGTTACTCCTGTAAGTCAATTTTATTTTCAACAAGCTTTTAACAATGTCATGTTTGGTCCTTGGAAAAAAATAGCTGATGGATATGGCAAAATGGTGCTCGGATATTTTGGTAAAACTCCATCAAAACCAGATGATACAATCATAAAACTTGCAAGTGAACAATTAAAATTGGAACCAACTACAAAAACAGCACTTGAACTTGCAAATGAAGATCCTAAAAAATCAAAAAAACATTTTATTGAAATACTTGAAAAAGAAAATCTTGAAACAAGTGAAGAAAATATTTTTATAGTCGCGACCTGTAAAGAAAAAGGAATTCAGTATTTAAAAGATAATGGAAAAATAAATGTAAGAAAAATATCTCAAATGAATGATTCGAACCAAACTAAATTAAAAAAAGATAAAAATGAGATGAGTGAAAATTACACTGTCGTTGTAAATGGTAAAAAATATAATGTGGATGTTATTGAAGGAAAAAATGAAAATATTTCTATTTCTCCTAAAAAAGAAGAAATTATATCTAAGCCTACTGATATAAAATCTTTTGAAGGAGAAGAAGTTTTTGCTTCATTGCCTGGAAATGTATTTAAAATCATTGCAAATGTAGGAGACAATGTTAAAAAAGGTGATGTTGTTTTGATTTTGGAAGCTATGAAAATGGAGATTGAAATCGTAGCTCCGAGTAATGGCACTATTTTATCTATAGAAGTTTCACCAGGAGATAGTGTAGAAAATGGTCAACTTTTATTTATAATGTAGGAAAAAGAAAAAAATGAAACGATTATTGCAACTATTTTTCATTGTAACATTTTTGTGCACTTCGGTAAGTCTTTTTGCATCAGAAAATAAAAATATTAAACAAACAAAGCATTATTCCAAAAAATATAAATCTGTTACCATAACCCAAATGTTTAAAAATTTTTATAAAACTACTGGTATATATTCGGTTTTAAACCCAAAAAAAGGTGTCAAAAATGCTTTAGGAGAACCTCTTAGCAAATTTTCACAAAGCTGGGGCAGGGTAATTATGATATTTATCGTATTTATTTTGTTTTATTTAGCTATTGCGAAAAATTTTGAACCTTTACTGCTTTTGCCTATAGCTTTTGGAGGATTATTGGCAAATATTCCAATAGCTAATATTATTGGACATGGTGGTTTTATAGGAGTATTGTTTGATGCTGGTATAAAAAATGAACTTTTTCCGTTGATAATTTTTATGGGTGTAGGAGCTATGACTGACTTTGGTCCTCTTATAGCCAATCCAAAAACCGCTCTTTTGGGAGCTGCAGCACAATTTGGTATATTTGGATCTCTTATAGGAGCACTTTTATTGACACAATATACTTCATTTTTTCATTTTTCTTTAAAAGATGCTTCAGCTATTTCAATTATTGGCGGAGCTGATGGTCCAACATCAATCTTTGTTGCATCAAAATTATCTCCTGATTTGATGGGAGCAATTGCTGTTGCGGCATATTCATATATGGCATTGGTGCCTATTATACAACCTCCTATTATGAGATTTTTTACAACAAAAGAGGAACGACAAATACAAATGAAGCAATTAAGAAAAGTGAGCAAACTTGAAAAATTAATATTTCCTTTGACTGTTTTGATGCTTTCTATCTTAATACTTCCTGAATCTACTCCTCTTATAGGAGCCTTAACTTTTGGAAATTTTGCAAAAGTTTCAGGAGTTGTTGATAGACTTTCAAATACAATGCAAAATTCGTTAATAAACATAGTAACAATATTTTTGGGTCTAGGTGTTGGTTCAAAACTTGCCGCAGAGAAATTTTTAATCCCTGATACTTTGGGTATTTTAGCTATTGGCCTTGTCGCTTTTGCGATAGGAACTGCTTCTGGAGTTCTTATGGCAAAAATTATGAATAAATTTTCTAAAGATCCAATAAATCCTTTAATCGGATCGGCAGGAGTTAGTGCTGTGCCAATGGCCGCAAGAGTTTCAAATAAAGTCGGCATGGAAGAAAACAGATCAAATTTTCTTTTGATGCATGCTATGGGTCCAAATGTTGCTGGTGTTATAGGGTCGGCGGTAGCAGCTGGTGTGTTGCTTTCAATATTTAAATAAGGAGAAAATATAAAATGTCTATTGTTAATGAGTTAAATAAAGCTGGTATAAAAGATATAAAAAAGGTTTATCATAATTTAGATTATGATGAACTTTATAATCTTGAGTTAAAAAATAATGAGGGAATAGTGACTGAAAATGGTGCTGTTACAATCGATACCGGTATATTTACAGGTAGAAGCCCAAAAGATAAATATTTTGTCAATCAACCGCCTTCAAATAAATATATAGCTTGGGGAGAAATAAATCATCCTATAAAAAAAGAAGTTTTTGATAAGCTTTTTGAAAAATCAAAAAAAGGACTTTCAGGAAAAGAACTTTATGTTCAAGATGCTTTTTGCGGAGCTAGTGAAAATAGTAAAAAAAGTATAAGAGTCGTTTCAGAGATTGCTTGGCAAGCTCATTTTGTAAAAAATATGCTAATAACTCCAACAGAAAAAGAGCTTGAAAATTTTAAGCCTGATTTTACACTTTATATGGCAAGCACAACTGTCAATGATGAATGGAAAAAGCAGGGATTAAACTCAGAAGTTTTTGTTGTTTTTGATATCGAAGAAAATATAGCTGTTATTGGTGGAACTTGGTATGGTGGAGAAATTAAAAAAGGTGTATTTTCTATGATGAATTATTGGCTTCCTCTTGAAGGAAAACTTGGTATGCATTGTTCGGCTAATGTTGGAAAAGATGGAGATAGTGCTCTGTTTTTTGGACTTAGTGGAACAGGAAAAACAACACTTTCAACAGATCCAAATCGTGCATTGATCGGTGATGACGAGCATGGTTGGGATGATAAAGGGATATTTAATTTTGAAGGTGGTTGTTATGCAAAAGTTATTAATTTGGATAAAGATAGTGAGCCTGAGATTTATGGTGCTATAAAAAGAAATGCACTTTTGGAAAATATTGTTATAGATAATGAAGGTCATATAGATTATAATGATAAAAGTAAAACTGAAAATACAAGAGTTTCATATCCTATTTGTCATATTGAAAATCATTGTGCAACTCTTCAAGCAGGTCATCCAAAAAATATTATTTTTCTGACTGCTGATGCTTTTGGTGTTTTACCTCCTGTTAGCAAATTAACAAAAGAACAAGCGATGTATTATTTTTTAAGTGGATATACTGCGAAAGTAGCAGGAACTGAAAGAGGTATAACTGAACCTGTTGCTACATTTAGTTCTTGTTTTGGTGAGCCATTTTTGCCTTTGCATCCAACTGTATATGCAAAATTGCTTGGTGAAAAAATAGATAAGCATAAAGTAAATGTATTTTTAGTAAATACAGGATGGAGTGGTGGAAGTTATGGTGTTGGTAAAAGAATGAGTATAAAAGCTACAAGAAGTTGTATCAATGCTATTTTAGATGGCAGTATAAATACCAGCGAATTTGAATTGGTTCCTGTATTTAATCTTTCTGTTCCAAAAACATTAAATGGAGTTGATAGCAATATTTTAAATCCAAGAAATAGTTGGGAAGATAAAAAAGGATATGACAAAACAAGAGATAAACTCGCAAAAATGTTTATAGATAATTTTAAAAAATATATAACTGAAAATAGTGAGTATGATTATTCAAATGCTGGACCAAAAATAGTATAGAGGAAAAAATGAGTAAAATTGCATCAGGAAAAATAAAAAAAAGTAGTGCGAAGTTATTAGATGAGTTTAATGCTTCTATTATGTTTGATAAAGAATTATATAATGAAGATATAGATGGATCTATTGCTCATGTTAAAATGTTATCTAAGCAAAAAATTATATCAGATAAAAGCAAAGATAAGATTATAGAGGGATTAAATGAAATCAAAAAAGAGGTAGAAGAGGGTAAATATAAATTTTCTATAAAAGATGAAGATATACATATGTCCATAGAAAATCGTTTAACTGAACTTATTGGTGATGATGCAAAAAGAATGCATACCGCAAGAAGTAGAAACGACCAAGTTGCTCTTGATTTTAGACTCTTTGTATTGAATAAAAATAGAGAAATTGTAAAACTTCTTTTTGGATTGGAAAAAATACTTTTAAATATAGAGAAAAAGCATGTTGATACTTTATTGCCTGGAATGACACATCTTCAACATGCTCAACCTATTAATTTTGCTTATCATCTCTTAGCTTACAGTTCTATGTTTAAAAGAGATATTGAAAGGTTTGAAAGCTCAATCGAAAGAAATAATGTTTCTCCTATTGGATGTGCAGCTCTTGCTGGAACTCCTTATAATACCGATAGAGAATACGAATCAAAACTTTTGGGTTTTAAAGAGGTAAGCATAAATTGTCTTGATACTGTCAGTGATAGAGATTTTGCTTTAGAATTACTTTTTAATATTTCAACCATGATGATGCATATTTCAAGACTTTCTGAAGAAATTATTCTTTGGAGCAGTAGCGAATTTGGATTTGTTGAACTTAGTGATGAGTATAGCACAAGCAGTTCCATTATGCCACAAAAGAAAAATCCTGATGTTCCTGAACTTTTAAGAGGAAAAACGGGAAGAGTTTATGGTAATTTAATCTCTCTTCTAACTGTTTTAAAAGGTTTGCCTTTGGCATATAATAAAGATATGCAAGAAGATAAAGAGGGTGTTTTTGACAGTGTTAAAACTGCAAGCATATCTATAAAAATTTTAGCAAAAACTCTTGAGAGCATGACTGTAAAAAAAGAAAATATGCAAAATGCCACTAAAAAAGGTCATTTAAGTGCTACGGATTTAGCTGATTATTTAACTAAAAAATGTGGATATGCTTTTAGAAATGCTTATAAAATAACTGGAGAAATTGTTGGATATGCAGATGACCATAATAAAGATATAAGCGAATTAAATCTTCAAGAACTTCAATCTTTTGAACCTAAAATAAATAACGATGTTATAAATGTTTTAAAATTGGAAAACTCTATGAATGCAAGAAATTCTCAAGGTGGCACTTCAAAAGAGTCAACAAAAAAACAAATAACTTATTTTGAAAAATGGATTTATCCAAAGTCTTAAGACTTTGGATAAATCAAAAATAGTTTCTTAAATATATTTTTTACTTTCATCGGTAGTTAATTTTGGCCATAAAAGTTTTGTTCCTCCAAGTAAATGAAAATGCAGATGCATAACTTCTTGTCCTCCTTCTTCTCCTACATTTGTTATCAACCTATAACCTCTTTTATCAAGTTCAAATTTTTTAACTATTTCTTTTATAAAAGGTGTTATTTTACTCATTAATTCAGGTGTTGCATTTTGAAAACTTTCAATATGTTTTTTGGGTATGATAAGAATATGTATAGGAGCTTTTGGATTTATATCATTAAAAGCTAAAAATTCATCATTTTCATATACTTTATTTGCAGGTATTTCCCCTTTTACAATTTTACAAAAGATACACATTTTTTTCCTTTTTTAAAAATTATACTATTTTTATATTTAGTTAGCACTGAAAAGATATAGACTAATCCGAATTTAATTTATATTATAGTAAAATAGCTATCTTTTTTAAAAGGTTTTTTAAAGGTCGGTTATTTGAAACAATATATACAAAAAATTAAATCTGCATTAGATTTAAATGAGTTGGAAAAACTTAGGATTGAAATATTTGGTAAAAAAGGTGTTTTGGCTTCATCGTTTATAAAATTAAAAAGTTTAAACGGAGAAGAAAAGAAAATATTTGCACAAGAATTAAATAGTTTAAAACAAGAATTAAATGGCATTTTACAGAAAAAAAGAGATTTTTTGCAAATTCAAGAGATTGAAAAGAAAATGCAAGAAGATAGTGTGGATATTACATTGTTTGATGCATCTTGTGAAAGTGGGGCTTTACATCCTGTGCAAGATACAATGGACAAAATTATCAATTATTTTTTAGATATGAATTTTAAAATTCAAGAAGGTCCATTGGTTGAAGATGATTTTCATAATTTTGAAGCACTGAACCTTCCAAAATTTCATCCTGCAAGAGATATGCAAGATACATTTTATTTTCAAGATTCAAAATTGCTTCGCACACATACTTCACCAGTGCAAATACGAACAATGTTAAACACAAGACCACCAATTAGAGCTATTAGCCCTGGTGCAGTTTTTAGAAGAGATTTTGATCTTACTCATACTCCAGAATTTCATCAAGTAGAAGGATTGGTTGTCGAAGAAGGGGATAAAGTTTCGTTTTCAAATTTAAAATTTATTTTAGAAGACTTTTTAATACATATGTTTGGTGATATAAAAGTTCGTTTTAGACCAAGCTTTTTTCCTTTTACAGAGCCAAGTGCTGAAGTTGATATAAGTTGTATTTTTTGCAAAGGTAAAGGTTGCAGAGTATGTTCGCATACTGGATGGCTTGAAGTTTTAGGTTGTGGAATGGTTGATCCTAATGTTTTTAAATCTGTCGGATATGAAAATGTCAGTGGATATGCTTTTGGGCTTGGTGTCGAAAGGTTTGCTATGCTACTTCATCAGATACCAGACCTTAGATCTCTTTATGAGGGTGATTTAAGATTATTGGAGCAATTTAAATGATAATAACTAAAACATGGCTAAATGAATGGATAAATATAGAAAAATATAGTAGTGAAGAGATTTGTAAAACATTAAATTCTATTGGATTGGAAGTAGATAGTCTTCAAAAAATAAGAATTCCTGAGAAAATTGTAATAGGATATGTAAAGGAATGTATAAAACATCCTAATGCAGATAAGCTTTCAATTTGTCAAGTAGATGTTGGTGAAGAAATTCTTCAAATAGTATGTGGAGCAAAAAATGTAGCAAAAGACCAATTTGTTCCAGTTGCCGTAAATGGTGCTGTTTTAGGAGAAAATTTTAAAATAAAAAAGGCAAAACTTAGAGGAGTCGAATCAAATGGAATGATTTGTTCTTCAACAGAGTTAGGATTGCCAGAAATAAATGATGGGATTATGGAGCTTGATGATAGCATAGGCGAATTGGTTATAGGAAAAGAATTAAAAGAATATGCTCTTATAAATGATGATATAATTAATATTGAGCTAACTGCCAACAGGGGTGATTGTTTGAGTATCTTTGGTGTAGCTAGAGATTTAAGTGCGGCACTTGATATAAAATTAACTTTTTTGGATAAAGTGGAAGATGATGATAGCAATCTTGGAATTGGTAGAGCTTTGTCTTTGTCTGCCAAGGATGATTGCAAATCTTCTCTTTTATATAAAATATTTCAAAAGGAAGAATTAGTCAATCCTTTATTGATGCAACTTAGATTGGCTTTTGTTGAAAGAAAATTTGATAATATTTTTGATATGTATAAAAATTATACCATTCATGCTACTGGCGTTATTATAAAATTGTATTCTTATGATAATTTTATCAACAAAGAATCTAATAAATGTGAAATAAAATTGGAAAAAGATGAAAATGAAGTTGAATTTATTAAAATAGGAGATGCTGTTTCGTTTGTTGGGTTGGATGAAGATAAATCTCTTAAACCAAATAAAAATAATGAAAATATTATTTTTGAATGTAGCTATATAAATCCGGAACAACTTTCAAAAACAGGTAAATTTTTGAAAAAAAATAATGATAAAATATTTTATCATGCTAGTAGAGGAAGTGAGCCAAGATTTGAATTTGGTTCTAAATATTTTAAAATTTTATTAAATAAATATTCAAAAGTTAAATGGTTTGGTGGATATGAAATAATAGACAATAGACCTGAAGAAAATATTGTTAATGTTTATTTGAGTAAAATCAATGCTTTAATAGGCCAAGAAATTGAAAAAAGTCAAATAATAAAAATTTTAAAAGGACTTAGATTTGAAATAAGTATGAAAGATGAATTTGATCTTATAAGTATTAAAATTCCTTTATTTAGACATGATATAAAAAATGAACAAGATATTGTTGAAGAAATTGTAAGAATGATAGGAATTGATAATATACAATCAAAACCGTTAATACATTTAGAATCTAATAATCAAAATGAAGCATTACAAAATTATAATAAAAAATGTTATTTTAGAAAAAAAGCATCCGCAATAGGTTTTTTTGAAACAATAAGTTATTTATTTGTTGATAGTGAAAAAATGAAATTTTTTAATTTGGACGAAGTTTCTCAAGAAAAAACATTAATAAATCCAGTAAGTAAAGAATTAAATTCATTGAGAAGTTCTTTGGTTGTTGGTTTAATTGAATCAGCAAGTAGAAATGTTAAATATGGTAAAAAAAGTATAAGACTTTTTGAATACGGAACAGTTTTTGATAAAGATAGAAATGAAAGTCTTAAAATTTCTTTTATTTTTAGTGGCGAAATACAAAGAGCTGGTATTGAAAATCATGGAAAGCCAAAAGTTATAGATTTTTTTACTTTTGCTCAAATGATATCTTCTGTAATAGGAAAATTTGATATTCAAAAAGTTGAAAATATTCAAAGTTTTTTATCTCCTTATGAAGCTGGAAATATTGTAAAAGAGGGTGAAAAAATAGGATATATCGGTAGAATACACTTAAATATAGAAAAAGAATTTGATTTACAAAAAAGTTATTTTTGTGAAATAGATTTTAATAAATTAAATTGTAAAAATATTATAGTAAATAATTATTCTAAATTTCCTTCAACTGAAAGAGATTTTAGTTTTGTTATTCCGAAAAATATTATGTATAAAGAGGTAAAAGATATTATTTTAAGTGTTAAATCTGATTCTTTATTGAATTTTTATCCTATTGATAGATATGAAAGTGAAGAATTGGGAGATAAAATTAGTTTGACTATTAAATTTATCCTTCAATCAAATGAAAAAACTTTAAATGATGAAGATATTTCTAAAATATTAAATCCGATAATTGATAAATTAAAAGAAAAGGATATAACTATTAGATGAGTTGTCTTAAAGTTTGTAAAAATAATAATTTTGAAACAGAAATCAAAGATATTGCCAGTGATAAATCTATCTCTCACAGATGTGCTATTTTTTCTTTGCTTAGCGACAAGCCGTCTGTTATATACAAATTTTTACAAGCTGAAGATACATTAAATAGTTTAAAAATTATTCAAAGTTTAGGTGCTAAAGTAAAAGTGGAAAATGATAAAACGATTATTTATCCACCAAAATCCATAAAAGAACCTGATGATATTTTGGATTGTGGCAATTCTGGAACTGCCATGAGATTGTTTTGTGGATTTTTGGCTTCAAAAGATGGTTTTTTTGTTTTACATGGAGATAAATATTTGGCAAATAGACCTATGAAAAGAGTTAGTGAGCCTTTGAAAAAAATTGGAGCAAAGATTGATGGAAGAGATAATGGAAATTTTTCTCCTTTATCTATCAGAGGAACATTATTGGATGGTTTTAGATATGAAAGTAAAATAGCATCTGCTCAAGTCAAAAGTGCCATGATATTATCAGCTTTAAATGCTAAAAAAATTTCATATTATAAAGAACCTTTCTTAAGTAGAGATCATACAGAAAAAATGCTAAAAGGTATGGGTGCTAAAATAGTTAAAAATGATAAAAATTGGTTAAAAATAACTCCTTTAACTTCTCCTTTAAAATCTTTGGAGATAGAAGTTCCCTCAGATCCGTCAAGTGCTTTTTTCTTTGCGGTAGCAACTGTTGTTTCAAAAAATTCAAAAGTTTTATTGAAAAATATATTGTTAAATCCAACCAGAATAGAAGCTTTTGAGGTTTTGAAAAAAATGGGAGCAGATATAAAATATCATATAAAAAGTAAAAAGTATGAAAGCATAGGAGATATAGAGATAAAAAGCTCAATATTAAAAGGTATTGAGATTGATAAAAATATCCCTTGGCTCATAGATGAATTACCAGCACTTTCTATTGCCATGAGTGTAGCTAAGGGTAAAAGTATTGTTAAAAATGCAAAAGAATTAAGAGTAAAAGAGAGCGATAGAATATCCACAGTTGTTCAAAATTTAAAAAAATGCGGTATAAAAACAAAAGAATTTGAAGATGGCTATGAAATAGAAGGAGGTTCTTTCAAAGGAGCTGAAGTAGATAGTTTTGGAGACCATAGGGTTGCTATGAGTTTTGCTGTTGCAGGCTTGATTGATGGTATGAAAATAAATGATATAGATTGTATAAATACTTCGTTTCCAAACTTTTTTGATATATTGTCAAAATTAACAAGGATTGAAATTGAAAATTAAATTAGCTGAGAGTTATGGTTTTTGTTTTGGTGTAAAAAGAGCTATTAAAATCGCAGAAGAAAGTCCTAATAGCACTACTATAGGACCATTGATACATAATAACGAAGAAATAAATAGGCTTAAAAATAACTTTAATGTTGATAATATAAATGATTTTAAGGAAATTACAAATATTAAAAAAGCTATTATAAGAACACACGGAATAACAAAAGAAAATTTGGAAGAATTAAAAAAGAAAAATATTGATATTTGTGATGCAACTTGTCCTTTTGTTTCCAAGCCTCAAAAAATATGTGAGGATATGAGCAAACAAGGTTATCAAGTGATTATTTTTGGAGATATAAAACATCCTGAAGTAAAAGGTGTTATGAGTTATGCACAAGGTGATGCAAAGGTTGTTTTGAATGAAAAAGATTTAGAAAAAATTAAACTTCATAATAAAGTAGCAATAATTTCTCAAACTACAAGAAAATTTTCAGATTATAATAAAATAATAAATTATGTTATTCCAAAATGTAAAGAAGCGAGGATTTTTAATACTATTTGTAATGCAACTTTTGAAAATCAAAAAGCAGCGAAAAAACTTTCTTTAGAATGTGATGTAATGATTATTATAGGTGGTAAAAATTCATCAAATACTAAGCAGTTATTCGAAATTTCAAGAGCAAATTGTAGTGATAGCCATTTAATTGAAAATGAAAATGAGTTAGAAAAAGAGTGGTTTGAAAATAAGAAAAAATGTGGTATTAGTGCGGGAGCATCGACTCCTGATTGGATAATTGAAAAAATAATGAATAAAATTAAAGAATTTTAGGATATAATATGTAGAAATGGTTTAAAATAGGAGTTTTAAGTTTTGAATTTATTGATAAAAATTTAAAACTTAGAGCTTTAGGCTTTAAAATTTTTCGAAAAATTTTACAAAGGAAGTGTGATGTCAGAGGCGAACGAACAAGTTCAAGCAAACCAAGAGGTTAGCGAAAATGAGGAGCAAGTGGAAGATTTTGCGACAATGTTAGAAGAATCTTTTAAAAAAGAGACTAGTGGAGAAAATGTGATAGACGGTGTTATTGTGGAAATAAATGATAATATCGCACTTGTTGATGTGGGTAAAAAAAGTGAAGGTGTATTGAATTTATCAGAAATTACAGATAATAATGGAGATTTAAAATATTCTGTAGGTGATAATATTAAAGTTGTAATAACAGGTTTTAGAAATGAAAGACCAGGTGTGTCTCATAGAAAAGCTGTTAAAAAAGAAAAAGTAAAAGATTTTATAAAAAATTATAATGAAGATAGCGATATGGTTATCGAAGGTAAAGTTATCGGTAAAAATAAAGGTGGATTTATAGTTGATAATGATGAATCTATTGAATTTTTTCTACCAAGATCACAAGCTGCATATAGAGATGTAAATTCTCTTGTTGGTAAAAAAATAAAAGCCAAAGTTATAAAAATTGATAAAGATCATGAATCAATTATTATTTCAAGAAAAAAATATCTTGATGACGAGAGAAAGAAAAAAAGAGAATTGATCGATAACCTTTTAGAAACAAATGAAATTGTGGAAGGTGTTATTAAAAAGATTACAACTTATGGAATGTTTGTTGATATTGGTGGAGTGGATGGACTTGTTCATTATAGTGAAATAAGCTATAAAGGACCTGTAAATCCAGCTAGTTTATACGAAGAGGGTGAAAAAGTTGCTGTTAAAGCTATAAAATATGATAAAGAGAAAAGACATCTTTCTTTGTCTATAAAAGCTGTTCAAGAAGACCCTTGGGAGAGTATAAAAAATCAACTTGATGTTGGAGATGTGATCAAAGTATTAGTTAGTAATATTGAACCTTATGGTGTTTTTGTTGACATTGGAAATGATATTGAAGGATTTTTGCATATAAGTGAAATTTCTTGGGATAAAAATATCAAAAATCCAAAAGAGTATGTTAGCTTGAATGAAGAATTAGATGTCGAAGTTATTGAAATTGATACTGAAAGCAGAAGACTTAGAGTTAGTCTTAAAAATTTAAAACCAAAACCTTTTGAAGAGTTTTTACAAAAATATAAAACAGGTGATGTTGTAAAAGGTGTTATTACAACTATTACTAATTTTGGTGCATTTATAAAAATAGATGGTGTTGAAGGCTTGCTTCATAATGAGGATACTTCTTGGAACAGAAGTGATAAATGTAAAGATTTGTATGAAGTTGGACAAGAAATTGAAGTTAAAATTACAAAAATAGATAGAAATAGTGAAAAAATTTCTTTAAGTGTAAAAGAATTGCTTGAAAATCCTGTGCAAAAATATTCAAAAGATCACAAAGTTGGTGAAATAGTAGAAGGCAAAATAAGAGATATTAAAGATTTTGGTGTTTTTATAGAACTTGATGAAAATGTTGATGCTCTTATTAGAAAAGAAGATTTAGGTGATATTAATATAGAAGATTTAAAAGTTGGTGATACTTTGGAATCGGTAATTGATTTTATAGACACAAATAGAAACAGAATAAGATTGTCTATTAGGAAACTTTCAAAAATGAAAGAAAAAGCAATGTTGAATGAAATCAATAAAGATGACAAAATGACACTTGGAGATATTATTAAAGATCAATTGAAATAAAAAATGAATAAAAAGATACTATTCTTTATTTTTGCTATTTTATTATTCTTTATTGTTTTGCTTTTGCTGCTTCTTTTAAATAGTGCAAATAAGGGAGTTGATAATGTAAATAAGATAAATAAAATAGAAAAGAAAGAGAGTAGTATCGCTCAAAATTCATTAAACAGTTGGGCAAAAAAATTATCAAATTATAAAAAAACAGATTATATTTTGCCTGTTAATGATTTTTTTATTAGAATTAAATCTAACAAAAAAGAGCAAAAGATTGCAAAAAATAGAGTGCATAAGATTTTTAGGCTTTTGATTCCAAATCTTAACAATTATTCTATGTTTTGTATTTTTAGAATTTTAGACAATACAAAATTGCCTTATACGATAGAGAAAAACTATGAAAAGTCAGAGATTTATATAGATGCTAAAAACAGTGTTTATTTAAAAA
This sequence comes from Campylobacterales bacterium, assembly GCA_027044945.1. Taxonomy (GTDB): domain Bacteria; phylum Campylobacterota; class Campylobacteria; order Campylobacterales; family JALSKU01; genus JALSKU01. Next base: position 7,844 of record JALUBK010000002.1, on the reverse strand, counting down.
ATATATTATTGAATTTGAAAAAATATAATATAAAGTCAAAAATAGAACTTATTGATAAAAAGGGTGAGATATGACTGTAAAAAAAGTAATGGTTTGTGATACTATACATGAAAAAGGTATAGAATTATTATCAAACGAAGAAGATATAGAAGTTTTTAATGGTGCAAATTTACCTAAAGATGAATTGTTGAAAGTTATCGGTGAATATGATATTGCAATAACTAGAAGTTCAACTCCGGTAAATGAAGCTTTTTTGAAAAATGCTAAAAATTTAAAAGCTATTGTTAGAGCTGGTGTCGGAGTTGATAATGTTGATATGGATGGATGCAGTAAAAGAGGTATAATAGTTATGAATGTGCCTACTGCAAATACAATAGCTGCTGTTGAAATGACAATGGCTCATTTATTGGCAACTGCTAGATCGTTTCCAAATGCAAACAATGATTTAAAATTAGATAGAATTTGGAAAAGAGAAAAATGGTATGGTATTGAATTATTTGGTAAGAAATTAGGTATTATAGGATTTGGAAATATTGGAAGTAGAGTTGCAACTAGAGCTAAAGCATTTGGAATGGATGTTGTTGCTTATGATCCTTATATAGATTCTAAAAAAGCGATAGATTTGGGTGTTGAATATAGTGAAAATCTTGATGATATTTTGTCTTGTGATTTTATAACTATTCATACTCCAAAAAATAAAGAAACAATTAATATAATATCTTATGATGAAATTTCCAAGATGAAAAATGGAGTAAGACTTGTAAATTGTGCTAGAGGTGGTCTTTATAATGAAGATGCTTTGTATGATGGATTAAAAAGTGGTAAAATTGCATATCTTGGTATAGATGTTTTTGTCAAAGAACCTGCAATAAACAATAAACTTCTTGATTTGGATAATGTTTCAGTTACTCCTCATCTTGGTGCTAATACTCATGAATCTCAAGAAAAAATTGCAACACAAGCCGCTTCTCAAGCTATTAGTGCAGCTAGAGGAAGTAGTTTTCCAAATGCTTTAAATCTTCCGATTGATGAGACAAAAATTCCATCATTTGTAAAACCATATCTTGAATTAATGCAAAAAATGGCCTCTTTTGTAGCCCAAGTAAATAAAGCTTCCATTGGAACTATAAAAATTGTTACAGAGGGAGAAATATCTGATTATATTGATTCTTTAATGACTTTTGCAATAGTTGGTGCTTTAAAGGAATCAATGGGTGCTCAAATAAATTATGTAAATGCTGAATTTATTGCCGAAGAAAAAAATATTAAATTGATAAAAGAAAAATTTACTGGAAAAAGTGCATTTAAAAATAGTATTGATTTGTATATTACTACAAATAAAGGCACATCTGAAATAAAAGGAACTGCTTTTGGAGACAATATTCAAAGAATTGTAAAATTTGATGGTTTTGATTTGGATATTGAGCCAACAGGTAAAATGATTATATTTAAAAACACAGATGTCCCTGGTGTTATTGGAGAAATAGGAACAATTTTAGCTAAAAATGATATTAATATTGCTGATTTTAGACTCGGAAGAGACGATAAAGGACAAGCATTATCTGCTATACTCGTTGATAATAATGTTGATAAAAAAGTTTTGCAAGAATTAAAAGAATTGCCTACTTGTTTAGGTGTAGCATATACTGTTTTATAAAAAATATCAGGAGAAGTAGAATGAAAAAAATTATATTCTTTTTTATCTTATCTACTTTTGTTATGGCTAATGATTTGCAAAATTTGACATTAAAAGAAGCTCAAAAAATCGTTAAAAAAGATAATTTAGAAATAAATATAGCAAAATTTAATGAAGAAATGAAAACTTTTAATTTTAAAGTTGCAAAAGGTTATGATTATGGAAAGCTTGATTTGACTCAAATATTTGCAAGAAGCAATGATGCTTTAAGCGTTTTTGGTGAAAAATTAATGAGTAGAGAAGCTGATTTTGGCGATTTTGGATTTGCTCAATTTGATTCTACTAATCCTGAAATTTTAAAAGTTCAACCTCATGACTTGAATTATCCCGGATATAGAAATTTATTTCAAACAAAACTTACATATAAAATACCTTTATATACAGGAGGAAAACTAGAAGAATATAAAAAAATTGCACAAGAGATGATAAAACTTAGTAAGCTTGATACAAAAAAAATGATTTCTCAAAAAATATTTCAAACAAAAAAAAGCTTTTTTGATATTACTTTGCTAGATAGTTTTATTAAAAATTTAAATATTATTATTAAGAATATGAATATTTTAGAAAATACGGCTAAAGCAATGATAAAAGAAGGATATGCAAAACATGTTGATTTGTTGGAAGTAGAAGCAAAAAAATCAAATGTGCAAAGAATGTTAAATCAAGCAAAAGTCAATAGAGAATTGGTATATCAATTTTTATCTTTTTTATTAAATAAAAAAGTGAAATCTATTGTGCATGTTAATATTGATAAAATTATTGGAAAAGTAGATAAAAAAATTATACTTGCAAACAATTTGAATATTGAAAAAGCAAAAACAGGATTAAAAATATCAAAAATGAATATAAAATTACAAGAATCTGGATTTTTGCCTCAAATAGGAGCTGTTGGAGAAGTTAGCAGTAGCGATAATAACTTTTTAAATGATTTTAGCAAACATAAAGCTTTCAGTTTGGGTATTCAACTAAAGTGGAATATATTTAATGGTGGAATTGACAAAGCAAATCTTGAAAAAGCAAGAGTGCAAAATTTAAAAGCAGCAGAACAATTAGAACTTGCAAAAAAAGGTATATCTTTAAAGATAGATAAAATAAACACTAAAATAAAAAGTTATCAATTTGATATTAACAGTTTAAAAATAGAATTGAAACTTTCAAAAGAAATTTATAGAAATTATTTAGGAAGATATAAGGAAAAACTTGTTTCCATAAATGATGTTATTATCAAACAATCTCAAGAAATTGACAGGATTTTAAATTTGGAAAAAATTCAAACAAAAAGAAATGAAGAAATCCTTGAATTAGAAAAAATTGCAAATGGAGATTTAAAATGAAAATCAAAAATATAATATTTATCTTTTTTTTGATATTATTTTCAACCGTATTGGTGGATGCTGCAAATTTTACATTGGTTGGCAGTGTAATTTCTAACAATCAAAAAATAATTACAAGTAGATATATGGGATTTATTACAAAAGTAGGTCCAAGTGCAGGTGAAAAGGTTAAAAAAGGAGAATTGCTTTATAGCATAGATTCTAAAGAAATTGATAGTGAAAAAATTCAAGTAGAACTTGGAATAGAACAGGCTAAATTGGCTCTTTCTATGACCAAAAATAAATTTTTAAATGTAGAACTTAATTTAGCTCGATATAAAAGATTATATAAAAAAGATATGGTTGCAAAGTATCAAGTAGAAAATCTTGAACTTGCATCAAAAAATTTAAAAGATATGATGAAAATTGCAAACAAACAAGTTCAACAAGCTAAAGCTAAGCTTGTTGAAGTTAAAAATCAATATAAATATTTACAAATAAAAGCACCAAATAATGCAGTGGTTGTTTCTAGAAATATCAAAGTTGGAGAAATGGCAATACCGGGAATGCCAGCTTATATTTTAACAGATTTAAATGATCTTAGAATTTCTGCAGAAGTTTCTGAAAATAATTTAAAATATGTAACAATTGGTAAAAAAGTATTGATAGAAATTCCTTCTGTTGGATTAAAAGAAAAAGGTGTTGTATCTGCTATAATACCTAGCCTAAATCCTTTAACTCACACTTTTAAAATTAAAGTTAAATTTAATAAACAAGGTAAAAATATTTATCCTGGAATGTATGCAAAAATTATAGTGGAATAGGTATGAAAAATATAGAAAATAAAATATCAACAACAGATATTGCTGGAAAATTAGCAAAATATTTTTTACATAGTCCTTTGACACCAGTTTTAGCTGTTTTTATACTTGCTTTGGGATATTTGGCACTTGTAGTTACACCGAGAGAAGAAAATCCACAAATTAGCATTAGTGGAGGAACTGTTATTGTAGCAATGCCTGGAGCAACACCTAAAGAAATCGAAAATGTTATCGTTAATCCATTAGAGAGAAAGTTAAAAGAGATTAAAGGAATAGAACATATTTATGGAATAGCTATGAAAAATGTAGGTGTTGTAAATGTAATGTATTATATTGGTCAAGATAGAGAAAAATCAAATTTTAAATTGTATGACAAAGTTATGCAAAATATGGATAAAATGCCTAAAGGTGCCATGAAACCGATTATTAAACCATTTGATATAGATATAGATATTCCTATTGTTACAGTAGCTTTTTATCCAAAAAGTAAAAAAGTTACAAATATAGTTATGTATAAAACGATTCGAAATTTTCAACAAAAAATAAATAGTATTAAAAATGTTGCAAAAACTACACTCAAAGGTGTGCACAAAGAACAATTCAATATTTTTATTAATTTATATAAATTAAGAGGATATCATATTTCATTGGGGCAAGTTGTCAGTGCTTTAAAATCATTAAGCTATGATGCTCCTGATATCAAAGATAGAACAAAAAAAGGAAAATTAGTTATTTTTGGTATAAAAAATGCAATTGAAAATATAAACGATGTTAAAAATATTATAATTGCTCAATATATGGGGTCTCCGATATATTTGAAAGATATAGCAACAGTTAAAGATGGAATTAATTTTCAAGATAAAAGAAGTGCTTATATTTCTTTTAAAAATAAAGAAAACAAATGGACAACAAATATCAAACAAGTTACTTTAACAATATCAAAATTAAAAGGAACAAATGCAGTTTTTGTAGCTAATGATATAAAAAAAGAGTTGAAAAAGTATAAAAAAGAGTTAAATAAAAAAGGTATTGGTTATATAATAACAAGAAATTATGGAAAAAGGGCAAATGCTGCTGTAAATGAACTTGTGATGCATTTATTGATTTCTATTATTATTATTGCAGTAGTTTTGATTTTTGTGCTTGGTTGGAGAGAATCTTTGATTGTAACTTTTGCAGTTCCAGCTATTTTTTCAATTACGATTTTTATTGATTATATGACAGGGCAAAGCATAAACAGAATTACTCTTTTTGCATTGATTTTAAGCTTGGGGCTTTTGGTAGATGCAGCTATTATAGTTATAGAAAATATACACAGACACTTGCATTCTCATGATTCAATAGATAAAGATATGGATGAAATTTTAATTGAGGCAACTGATGAAATAGGAGCTCCTACAAATATAGCAACATTCGCAATTATTTTAACAATGATTCCAATGGCATTTGTAGGGCAAATGATGGGGCAATTTATGAAACCTATTCCTGAAAATGTTCCAATAGCTTTGATTGCTTCTCTTGTTGTTGCTTATATTTTTACCCCTTATTTATCTAGATTGTTATTAAAAAAACCAAAAATGCATCACCATGAGCATCATTTTGATAAAGATAAAATTAATGGAGATAGAAAATGAAAATTTTTGAAAAATTTATTTACTCCATTTTAAGAAGTAGAAGAAAAAAATTTATTGTATTTGTTTTGATTTTTGTTTCATTGATTTGTTCTATCATGATGATTCCTGCAAAGATGGTTTTGGTTAAAATGCTTCCTGAAAAAAGCGCCAATACATATTCTATTTATGTAAAAACTCCTAATGGTAGTTCTGTTTCTCAAACAAAAAAAATAACTCGTTGTATCTCTAATATTTTAAAAAAAGAAAAAGATATTACTGATATGGAAATTTATCTTGGAGAGGGTGCACCACTTGACTATGCAGGGCTTGTCAAAGGATCTGCTTTTAAAAGAGGCGAAAATGTAGCGGAAATGGTCATTAATTTAACTGATAAACATAAAAGAAAAGAAAAATCTTTCGATATGGTTCATAGATTGAGACCAATTATTGAAAAAAAATGTGAGCCTATAATTAAAAATACAAATATACAAATGGTGGAACAACCCGCAGGTCCGCCAACTCTTGATGCTGTTGTTGTGGAATTGTATACCCATAATATAAAAGATTTAAGAAGTATGTCTAAAAAAATAAAACATATATTAAATCATACCAAAGGATTGGTTGATGTTGATATTATGGATGATGATATTTATAATAAATTTAGTATAAAAATAAATAAAGAAAAAGCTTTAAGATCTGGTTTATCAATAGAACAAATAAATAAAATTCTTTATTTGGCTTTTGAAGGTATGGGAGTTGCCGTAAAAAACAGTGCAAATACTCCGGATCAAATACCACTTTTTGTTACACTTAGTCCAAAAACAAAAAGATTAAAAAAATTTAGTAAAAATGATTTGATGTCAAAATTAAGTTCATTAGAATTGATGAATAAAAAAGGTATGATGATTCCTCTTAGCGAAGTGGTAAGTATTAAGAAAGTTAAAAGTAAACCATCTATTATGCAAAAAGATTTAAAAAGAATGGTAAATATAGTTGCTCAAACAGATAAAGTTTCTCAAGTATATCCTCTTTTGAAAGCAAGAAGTAAAATGATAAAAGAATTTTCAAAAAAATATATAATTACAGAAGAAGGGTTTGAAAATTTTTCACATATGTTTGATTTGCATTTAAAAAATAAAAAAACAGGTGAAAAATTTGATATAGTATGGGGAGGAGAAATGAAAGTTACTCTCGATACTTTTAGGGATTTGGGTTTGGCATTTATTGCTGCTTTAGTCTTAATATTCTTTCTTTTTGTAGTTTATTACAAAAGTTTTAGAATAAGTGCTATAATACTAATCGGAAGTTTTTTATCTATAATAGGTGTTCTTTTTGGTCATTGGATAATGAATTTATTTACAAAAGATACTTTTTATTTGACTGCAACATCTATGATAGGATTTATTGCACTTATGGGAATAAGCTCTAGAAATTCACTTTTACTTATTGATTTTGCTAAAGCTTTGATAAACAAAAAAAATATTGAAAAGCGAGAAGCTATTGCCATAGCTACAGCAACTAGAGCTAAACCAATTATGCTTACAGCAGCAGCTATTATTTTAGCCAGTATTTTATTGGCGGGTGATCCAATATTTGGTGGATTAGGTGTATCATTGATATTTGGAACTGTGGCAGCAGTTATCATTTCTTTGATTTTTGTACCGATTCTTATGGATAATACCAAAGATATATAATTAATTTAGGAGGAAAAATGGCAACATATTCAATGGGCGATTTAAAAAAAGGTTTAAAAATAGAATTAAATGGAATACCTTATAAAGTGGTGGAGTATCAACATGTAAAGCCAGGAAAAGGTGCGGCATTTGTTAGAGTTAAGATAAAATCATATCTTAATGGAAAAGTGATTGATAAAACTTTTCATGCAGGTGATAAATGTGAATCTCCTGATTTGGAAAATAAAACTATGCAATATCTTTATAATGATGGAGATATGTTGCACTTTATGGATACGGTAAGCTATGAACAAATTGCTCTTAGCGAAGAACAAGTTGGAGATGCCAAGCAATGGTTGATAGATGGCATGAATGTTGATATACTATTTCATAATGGAGATGCGATTGGTGTCGAAGCTCCTTCTGTGGTTGAGCTTAAAATAATAGAAACCCCACCTAATTTTAAAGGAGATTCTCAAGGTGGTAAAAAACCTGCTACTTTAGAAAGTGGTGCTGTTGTGCAAGTGCCTTTTCATATTTTGGAAGGTGATAGTATCAGAGTAGATACAACAAAAGGTGAATATTTAGAAAAGGTAAAATAAGGAGGTTAAAAATGTCAAAAGTTTTAGTTCCTTTGGCAAATGGTTTTGAGGAGATAGAAGCCATGAGCATCATAGATGTTTTAAGTAGAGCAGATATTGATGTAATAGTCGCAGGACTTGAAAAAA
>JALUBK010000001.1 GCA_027044945.1 Campylobacterales bacterium | reverse complement strand
ATGACAAAAATGCATTTCATGGACATCAAGTAGAAAAATATGCCTTATTTCTTGGTTTTAAACCTAAAAAATTAAAGCTTTACCAAAAACCTTTTGTTTATAAAAACAAAACCATAGGACTAAATCCGGGGGCAACTTATGGAAGTGCTAAAAGATGGTATCCAAAAGAGTTTGCAAAAGTAGCTAACATGTTATCCAAAGAGTATGGATATGATATTATTATATTTGGCGGTCCAAATGAAAAAGATATAGCCAAAGAGATTGAAGAGAATTTGCATATAAAAAATTTTATAAACTTGGCAGGAAAAACATCTGTAAAAGAGCTTATTGAAAAAATCGGAGGTCTTAGCGGATTTATTACAAATGATAGTGGTCCTATGCATATAGCAGCAGCCTATGGTATACCTACTGTTACAATATTTGGACCAACAAACTACAAAGAAACTTCTCAATGGATGAATGAAAAAGGAATAATCGTATCAAAAAATTTGGATTGTAGCCCCTGCATGAAACGCTCTTGTCCGTTAAAACATCATAACTGTATGAAAATGATAACTGCTGACGATGTTATCACTGAGATAAAGCATTATCAACTGCTTGAGCTATAATATGTCCTATCATTATGTGCATCTCTTGAATGCGAGGAGTATTATCTGAAGGAATTACTATATTTACATCGCAAAATTTGTTCATTTGACCTCCATTTTTACCGCTTAATCCTATGGTTTTGCATCCCATTTTTCTTCCTAAGAATAGAGCTTTTAAAACATTTTCGCTATTTCCACTTGTTGAGATACCAAGGAGTACATCTCCTTCATTAGCCAATGCTTCAACCTGTCTTTCAAAAACTTTTTCATATCCAAAATCATTTCCTATAGCTGTTAAAGCCGAAGTATCAGTTGTAAGAGCAATTGCTGGAAGCCCTTTTCTTTCGGTTTTGTATCTACCTGTTAACTCTGCTGCGATATGCTGGGCATCAGCCGCACTTCCTCCATTTCCAAATATCAACAATTTGTTTCCTCTTTGCAAGGCTTCTGTGGTTATAATACAAGCCGTATAAATATAGCTTTGTAATTCTTCAAAAGTTTTTTTAACTGTTTTAATATGAGTATTTATCTCATTATTTATCATTTGTATCATTTTGTTTTCCTATTTTTTTTATAATATTAGTTGTGCTTTTTCCGTCAATAAAATCAACAAACCTAACCTCTTTTGCGATGTCACTTCCTACTACATTTTGATACCTATAATCTCCACCTTTTACTAAAATATCTGGTTGAATTATTTTTATAAGCTCATAAGGAGTCTCTTCATTAAATATCACTACATAATCCACACACTCTAAAGCAGCAAGCAAATATGCTCTGTCATATTGTGGATTGATTGGTCTTTTTTCTCCTTTTAATTTTTTAACGGATGTATCGCTATTTAGACCCACTATTAAAATATCTCCCATATTTTTAGCACTTTCTAGATATTTAACATGTCCTAAATGAAGTATATCAAAACAACCATTTGTAAAAACTATAGTCTGTCCTTTTTGTTTGATAGTATTGACTAAAGTTTTAATACTTTCAAAATCTTTTATAAAATCTTCACTGTTTTCTTGATGAAGTGATTTTTTATACTCTTCTATTTCATTTATTGTAGCAGTTGCACTACCCACTTTGCCTACAACAACTCCTGCCGCATAGTTAGCAAATCTAACAGCCTCTTTTAAATTTTTTCCTTTTGCTACCGCATACCCCAAAACTGAAAGAACTGTGTCTCCAGCTCCTGTTACATCATAAACCTCTTTTGCAACAGTTGGAATTTTACTCATTTCATTTTCGAAAATAGCCATACCGTTTTCGCTTAAAGTTATAATTACACTTTTTAAATCATATTTTTCTTTTAAAAGAAAACCAGCCTTTTTCAAACTTTCATCATCTTTTATTTTTATGCCAGTAGCTATTTCGGCTTCTTTTTTATTTGGTGTTATAAGAGTTGCACCTAAATATTTTGAATAATCACTTCCTTTTGGATCTATAAAAATAGGTATATTTTTTATGCTTGCATAAGATATTATTTTTCTTGTTAAAGAATTGGTCAATACACCTTTTGCATAATCCGAAAGCAATATCAAATCGTAATCATAAGAAATAGATGAAAAAATTTTTTCTTCACTTTCTTTGGAAATATCATTTTTGCTCTCTTTGTCAAATCTTATAATTTGTTGGTTCGATGAAATAATTCTTGTTTTTTTGGAACTGTATCTTTGCTCTTGAATAACTAAAATATCTAAATTTATATTTTTATCTATAAGTCTATTTTTTATCCATTTACCATTTTCATCATCTCCTATAACACTTGCAACATTTACTTTTGCTCCGAGAGCCAAAAGATTATTTATAACATTTCCTGCACCACCAAGAAGCATTTTTTCTTTTTCTATTTCTACAACTTGCACAGGTGCTTCAGGAGAAATCCTTTCGACCTTTCCAAAAAGATAGTGGTCTATCATCAAATCACCAATAACTAAAATATTTGGTTTCATATTTCTTTCTCGTAAATTCTTTTTATCTCAGATAAATATGTTTTTATGCCCTCTTCAAGAGAAAATCGTGGCTCATAATTTAAAAATTCTTTGCTTAAAGATATATCTGCCTCAGTAAAAAACTGATACTGTTTTTCATAAGGATTTTGTATATATAAATCTTCTCTTTTTATATTTAATTCATCTTTTAATATATCCACTATATCTTGAAAACTTCTTGATTTTCCTGTTCCTACATTATAAATACCACTTTTTTTGGGTTTACAAGCTTTTATATTGGCTTGAATGACATCTTCTATATATATAAAGTCTCTTTTTATCTTATCGCTTCCTTTAAAAAGTTTTGCACTCTTGCCTTTTAAAAGTTGCAAACCAAATTGCAAAACCATAGATGCAGTTTTATTTTTAAAAAATTCTCTCTCTCCATAAACATTAAAATATCTAAGTCCTACAATGGATATATAATTTTTTTTCATATATTTTTTTGCAATATTATCCATCATCATTTTACTAAAACCATATACATTATTTGGCTGTTCATGACCCATACTAAATCTGTCGCTGTCTCCATAGGTAGCAGCACTGCTTGCATAAACCATAACTGCTTTCATCTTTTTTGCCATTTCAAGTAAATCAACAAAAGCATTTACATTTGTATCCATCATTATCTTTTGATCACTTACTGTTGTGTCGCTAATAGCAGCTTCATGAAATATAAAATCAAACTTATAATCTTCTAACTTTTTCATATCTTTCTTATTGGTAATATCACCACTTATAATAGTTCCGTTAAAACCTATAAGATTTTTAAAGTGCCCAAAACTTTTTAAATTACCATTATCAAAAGTATCTTCGTTTCTAAATTTATCAAAAACTATTACATTTGCATTTGGATAATTTTGTTGAAAATAAAATGCAAGATTACTACCTATAAAACCAGCTCCGCCAGTTATAAGTATATTTTTTTTATTAAAATCAATATCATTATATATCATTATATCACCCTATTTTTTTATAATTTTTATTATATCATAAAGTGATTTAACTATATATTTTGCTGAAGATTTTTTTTTATTTTGAGCAGAAATCAATATACTATTTTTCACTCCTGCATTTTTTGCAGCTTCCATATCACTCAGTTTATCTCCTATCATCCATGAATTTTTAGAATTTAAATTAAACTCTTTTATAGCATCTTGTATCATTTTTGGCTTAGGTTTTCTACATTCGCATCTATCTTCAGGCAAATGAGGACAATAATAAACTTTTTTTATCTTTATATCTTTTTTTTCAAATTCTTTAAGCATCCATAATGTTAATTTTTGAAAATCATGTTCATTATAATATCCTCTTGCAATTCCAGATTGATTTGTTATTATAAAAAGTTCATATCCCAATTTTGTAACATATTTTAAAAGTTTAAAAATTCCATCACAAAAAACAAAATCCTCTTTTTTATAAAGATAGGATTTATCAATATTTATAACACCATCTCTATCCAAAAAAACAGCTTTATTTTTTTGTTTCATTGTCTAAGTCCTGTTTGAACATTTTATATAATTTTTTATTCATGTTTAACTCCTTAAGAGTGCAAAGTTGTTTTGCTTTTTTAAAATATATATTAGCTTTTTTGATATCTTTTATATTGTATTTCAATATTTTACCCGCATAATAATAGGCAAAAAAATTATTTTTGTCCAATTTTATTACATTTTGCAGTTCTTCTATTGCCATATATTTTCTACCTGTTTTTAATAAAGCCAAAGATAATCTTATTCTAGGTTCAATTTGTTTTGGGTTTATTGAAATACTTTGTTTGTAAGCTTTTATTGCTTCTTTAAAAACACCCATTTTATAGTATCCAAAAGCTAATTTATTCCAAGCATTTATATCATGATTATTTTTAGCTTTTTTTCTCAAAGTGGTCATATATTTTGCTATTTTAAAAATCTTATAGATTTTAAATTTTTGCACTTTTTTTGGATATTTATTGTATGTTTTAACTAATAATTTAAAACCTTTAGACACATTTCCATTTTTTAAATATAGATTTATTAAATCAATAGTGCATTTAATATCGGAGGAATTTTTATTGATAATTTCTTGTAAAGATTTGATAGTATAATTTGTTTTATCTTGAAAAGAAAAATAATTTTTTTCACAACATTTCGTCATATTTTCTGAATACAATAATACAGGCAAAAAAGAGATAATAAACAAAAAAAATAATCTATTCAATGTAACTCCACAATATTAAAAATTTTTGTATTATAGTAAAAAAATATAAATTATCAAAGAGTATATAAAAACTTACTTCAAAAAATAAGTTTTTATAAAGAAAAAATAGATATAATTTCGTATAAGCAATTTTATAAAATAAAGAAAATATAAAGATTAAATATGCTTACATAAATGTAGGAGATAAATATGAAAAAATTAATAATAATTGCACTATTAAGCATTGGAACATTATCTTTAATAGCAGCAGAAAAACCAAACGGACAAGCTTTGGCTCAAAAATGCATAGGATGTCATGGTGCTGATTTTGGCAAAAAAGCTCTCAATATTTCTAAAGTTGTAAAAGGAATGAAAGCTAACGAGATAGCAAAAGAACTCAAAGGATACAAAAAGGGAACATTTGGTGGTCCTATGAAAGCCATTATGAGAGGTCAAGTTGCATCTTATAGCGATGCTGATATAAAAGCGGTTTCGGATTATATAGCAAGTCTTAAATAAGATTTAACGAAAAGTTTTATTTCTTATTTTCTTTTTTAAAAGAAAATAATTTGACAAAAATCATAACTTATTATAAAATACGATTATCAAAATTTTAGCAAGCTATCGATAATTAGATTTTCTAAAAACTGCATTGCATAACATTTAATCAATAAAAGAAGGCATTATGAGTAATTCAGAAATTACAAAACAAAACAACCAGAATAAAAATGGAAAAAGAACACATAACGGAAAAAGAACACATATACCAGTTGATGGTTATAAAATAGAAGAACTTAGAAAAAAATCAATTATCGAACTTATCGAAATAGCTGAAAGCTTAAAAATAGAAAATCCAAACCAATTAAAAAGACAAGACATTATGTTTGAGATATTAAAATCTCAAACTTCGCAAGGTGGTTATATACTTTTTACAGGAATACTCGAAATAATGCATGATGGATATGGTTTTTTAAGGGCTGTAGATGAAAATTTAAGCGATAGTGCAAATGATGCTTATGTAAGTGCAACTCAAGTTAGAAAATTTGCCCTCAGAACTGGTGATATAGTAACAGGACAAGTTCGACAACCGAAAGATCAAGAAAGATATTATGCACTTTTAAAAATAGAAGCCATCAATTATTTGCCACTGAAAGAAAGTAGAAACAGACCTTTATTTGAAAACTTAACACCTCTATATCCAACAGAACAAATAAAATTAGAATATGATCCATTAAAATTGACAGGAAGAGTGCTTGACCTTTTTATTCCTATGGGAAAAGGACAAAGAGCATTGATAGTTGCACCTCCTAGAAGCGGAAAAACTGAACTCATGAAAGAATTAGCTCATGGAATTACACATAACCATCCTGAGATAGAATTGATAGTTTTGCTTATCGATGAAAGACCTGAAGAGGTAACTGATATGCAAAGAAGTGTCAAAGGAGATGTTTATAGCTCAACTTTTGATCTTGCTGCATCAAACCATGTTAGAGTGGCCGAGCTTGTTATAGAAAAAGCGAAAAGAAGAGTGGAGATAGGAAAAGATGTTGTTATTCTACTTGATTCTATTACCCGTTTGGCAAGAGCTTACAATACCGTAACACCAAGTAGTGGAAAAGTTTTAAGTGGTGGAGTTGATGCAAATGCACTTCATAAACCAAAAAGATTTTTTGGAGCAGCCAGAAATATTGAAAATGGCGGAAGTTTAACTATTATTTCAACAGCATTAATAGACACTGGATCACGAATGGATGAAGTTATTTTTGAAGAATTTAAAGGCACAGGAAATAGTGAAATTATTTTAGATAGGCATATTTCAGATAGAAGAATATATCCTGCTATCAATATCATCAAATCAGGAACTAGAAAAGAGGAACTTTTAGTAAATAAAAATGATCTTCCAAAAATATGGGCTCTAAGAACAGCTATTAGTCAAATGGAAGATATAGAAGCACTTAAATTTTTATATTCAAAACTCTTAAAAACAAAAAACAATGAAGAGTTTTTGTCTATAATGAATGACTAAACAATTGAAAGCGGGTATTTTTGATAGCGGAGCAGGAGGCCTTAGCGTAGTCAAAAGTTTGCTTGAAGCAAATTTTTTTGATGAGATTATTTATTATGGTGATACCGCTAGAGTTCCTTATGGAATAAAAGATAAAAATACAATTATAAGATATTCATTAGAAGCATTGGAATTTTTTAAAAATTTTAATATCGATATTTTAATAACTGCTTGCAATACTGTTAGTGCTTATGCTATTGAGGAACTTAAAAAACAAGCACCTTTTGATGTTGTTGGAGTTATAGAACCCGGTGTTTTGGCAGTTACAGAGAAAATTAAAAACAAAAATGCCCACATTTTGGTAACCGGAACAAATGCTACTATAAAAAGTAAAAAATATACCAAATTATTACAAGAAAAAGGTTATAATAATATAAGCGAAAAAGCTACTGGACTTTTTGTTTCTTTAGTGGAAGAGCAAATTTTTGGCGGAAAGATTATGGATGCTACGATGGAATATTATTTTAACAATATAAAAAAACCAGATGCCCTTATTATGGGATGCACTCATTTTCCTTTAATAAAAAACGAATATCAAAAATTTTTTAAAGATACTGTTTTAATCCATTCTGGAGAAGCAATAGTTCAATATTTAAAAGAAAATTTTAATCTTACTGGCAAATATCAAAAAACAAATATCAAATACTTTGCCACTGAAAACCCAGAACATTTAAAAGAGATTGCGAAACAATGGCTTTTTGATGATTCTAAAATATTGCAGGAAAATAAATGTCAGAAGTTTTAGCACTTAAATACAGACCAAAAAGATTTGATGAATTGATAGGACAAGATACTATTACTCAAGTATTAACCGGGGCTTTAAAATCTAAAAGATTATCTTATGCATATCTTTTTTCAGGACTTAGAGGAAGTGGCAAAACCTCAACAGCTAGAATTTTTGCAAAAGCTTTGCTCTGCGATAAGGGTCCTACTGCAAATCCTTGTGAAATTTGTGAAAATTGTAAAGCTGCGAATGAAAACAGGCATATTGACATTATAGAAATGGATGGTGCAAGTAGTAGAAAAATAGATGATATAAGAGATTTGATAGAACAAACAAAATACAAACCTACAATGGCAAGATATAAAATATTTATAATAGATGAAGTCCATATGCTAACCAAAGAAGCTTTCAATGCACTTTTAAAAACTTTAGAAGAACCGCCTGAATATATTAAATTTATCTTAGCAACAACTGATCCTTTAAAACTTCCAGCAACGATATTATCAAGGACTCAACATTTTAGATTTAAAAGGATTAGTGAAAAAAATATCAAGCATCATTTAGAATACATCTTGAACAAAGAAGAAATAAAATATGAAAATGAAGCCTTGGATATGCTTAGCCGTTCAGGTAATGGATCATTAAGAGATACTTTAACCATGTTAGACCAAGCTATTATTTATACTAAAGGTTTTATAGATGCAAAAAGCATAGCCGATATGCTAGGGCTGATTGATCCAAATTATTTAGAAAATATTTTTGAGACAATTTTAAAAAACGATAAAAAGAAAATATTACAAATCATTAAAGAACTTGAAGATTATGAAAGCGAAGTTGTTATTGATGAAATGGTTGCCTATTTAAAAAATGCTTTTTTTAGTGAAGATGTAAGATTTTCGACAATGCTTTATGATAGATTTTTTAGAATTTTAAGCGAAGCCAAAAATCTTCTTTTTTTAAATGCAGACAGTGGATTTACTCTTTCATTGGTATTTTTAAAAATGATTGAAGCAACAAAAATAAAAAATATAAACGATATTATAGACTCATTAGAAAACGATCATGAAATAAATCTTAAAACAGATGAAGTCTCAAAAAAAGAGATAATATCAGAAAAAAATACAATAAATACAAATATTGGCAAAAAAGAAGAAGAAAAAATAACAATAAATTTATCTAATAATTTTGAAAAATTAAAAAATATGATTTACGAAAGAAATTATAAAACAGGAAAATGTTTTGAAAAAAGTGTGTTTTTTGTAAATTTTAAAAATGATATTTTAACACTTGAAAATTGTGCCCAAGAAGAATGTAAAAAAACTCTTCGTGTTGCTTATTCTATCATAAAACAATTTATAAAAGAAATTTACGGAATAGAAACTAAAATATCTTGGAAAAATTGTAGTAAAAGCAACGAGATACAATCAGATAAAAAACCAAATCAAGATAACGAAAAAGAGTTTATGCCCTCTTCTTGTGTGGCATCTCAATTTGAAAACCCAGAAAATGAATCAAAAAAAAGCGATATTTTAGAAGATCCGTTTATAAAAAAAGCTAGAGAACTTTTTAAGCCTAGCAAAATAACAATTCAAAGGAAAGTTTAAAACTTTCCTAAAATATAATAAGTTTCTTTTCCAGCAACTTTTTTTAATTTTATTTTATATTTATTTGCCCAATCTTGTATCATTGTATCAACTTTTTTTAAACTTTCAAGAGATGATTCATTTTTTATCTTGAGATAATCATTTGAATTTGACATAGCTATGTAAGCCTCAAAAGGTTTAAGCGAATCATTCAATTGAATAATATGCTTTTGTATATCCATAAAATTCGCTGTATTTTTTAATATTCTTTGCATTTGTGCCTTAACACTATCATTCATAGTATAACCAAGTTGAGCAAGCATCGCTTCTACTGTATATTTCATTTGCATCCTTCTGTTTTTTAACTTTGTGCAATCAATACATCTTCCATTACTTTTGTAATATCTCCATCAAGTATGGCATCCACATTTGAATAAGCTTGATTGCTTCTGTTATCTTTTACTTGTCGATAAGGGGCCAAAACATAACTTCTTATCTGATGACCCCATCCTATTTCACTTTTTTGAATTCCATCTTTTTCCATTTTTTGTTTCATCAATTCGTATTCATACAACCTTGATTTAAGCATTTTTTCAGCAGTAGCTTTATTTTTATGTTGAGATCTGTCATTTTGACATTGAACAACTATTCCTGTTGGTATATGAGTTATTCTAATAGCCGAATCAGTTTTATTGACATGCTGTCCTCCTGCACCACCAGATCTATAAGTATCAATTCTTATATCTTTGTCATCTATAACTATATTAATATCATCATCAACCTCTGGACTGACCATCACTGAACAAAACGAAGTATGTCTTTTCGCATTACTATCAAATGGAGAAATTCTAACAAGCCTATGTATTCCGTTTTCAACTTTCAAATATCCATAAGCATTTTCACCTTTTATGATAAAACTTACATCTTTTATGCCAGCTTCTTCGCCATCTTGATAATCCAACACTTCCACTTTAAAACCTACTCTTTCAGCCCATCTTAAATACATTCTGTAAATCATATTGGCCCAATCTTGGCTCTCTGTTCCACCAGCACCAGGATGAATAGAAATAATAGCATTTTTATCATCATTTTCACCACTTAACATCATTCTAATTTCTAAAGAAGTAATAAGATTTTCCAATTTAGGGGCATCGTCAAAAAGAGTATTTTTTGTTTCTTCATCATTTTCTTCATTTGCCATTTCAAAAAATTCTTTTGTTTCTTCCAAATAATTCTTTGCAATATAAAATTTTTCTAAAATAGATTTGGCTAAATTTTTTTCTTTTTGTAAAACTCCTGCTTTTTTGGCATCACTCCAAAAATCAGCAGAACTTTCCAAATCTTCTATCTCTTTTACTCTTTTTTTAAGTTTTATGGGATTAATAATTTTTTCAATATTGTCTATTTTAATTGTCAAAGCCTTGAGAAGCTCATTATATTCATAATTATCCAAAAAAACTCCTAATTTATGCTATAATTTTATAAAAATACAATTTATTTTACAAAAAAGTAGCTTAAAAATGGAAATATTTACTAAAACTAAAAATTTAATGTCATATCTAAACAATTTAAAAAATAAAAAAATAGGATTTGTTCCCACCATGGGGGCTTTGCACAACGGACATATATCTCTTATTAAAAAATCTGTGAGCGAAAATGATATTACAATAGTATCCATCTTTGTAAATCCTACTCAATTTTTAGAGGGTGAAGATTTGGATAAATATCCCAAAAAAATTGCATCGGATAAAAAAGTTTGTCAAATTGCAGGTGTTGATGGACTTTTTTTACCAACAGAAGAAGAGATATATTTTGATGATGAATCTGAAATCATAGCTCCGAAAAAAACAGGTTATATTTTAGAAGGATATCACAGACCAAATCATTTTAATGGAGTTTTGAGAGTCGTTTTAAAACTTTTAAATATTACAAAAGCCGATAATGCTTATTTTGGAAAAAAAGATGCACAACAACTTTATCTTGTTAAAAAAATGGTTCAAAATTTTTTTATTAAAACAAACATTGTAGAATGTGACATAATTAGAGACAGTGATGGATTGGCATTAAGTAGCAGAAATGCATATCTTACAATGCAAGAAAGAGAAAAAGCAGTAAATCTATCAAAATCTCTTAAAAAAGCAACTAAACTAATTATAAGCGGTGAGAGAGATTGTAATATTATAAAACAAAATATGATGGAACTTTTAAAAGATATAAAAATAGATTATATTGAAATAGTAGATAGAAATTTCAATAAATTGGAAAAAATTGAAATAAAAAACAGTATTATTCTTATAGCTGGTTTTGTCGGCACAACAAGATTGATAGACAACTTAGAAATATAAAAGGTAAAAATATGTTAATAAATTATGAAAAAATTGAAGCAAACGAGAGAAAAAAATTGATGGCTGGGAGTATTATTCCAAGATCTATAGCTTGGATCGTAACAAAAGATTTAAATGATATTATCAATATAGCACCTTTTAGTTATTTTACAGGCTTATCATCAAATCCTCCGACACTTATTGTGTCTATTGGACATAAAAGCGATGGAACACCAAAAGATACATTAAAAAATATTAGAGAAACAAAAAAATGCACAATTTGTTTGCCAAAAGAAGAAAATCTGAAAAAAATGCATTGGACATCTAAAGAGTTAGATAATTGTATCGATGAAGCAAAAGAGTTTGATATAAAACTACAAGAAATAGAAAAAGATTTTCCTCCAATAATAAAAGGTGTGCCGTTATCTTTTTTTTGTAATTTATACCAAGAAATTGACCTTAAAGAAAGCAATACAATACCTCTTATTTTAGAAATAAAAAAAGAATATATAAATGATAACAATATTGATGAAAAATCAAGAATAACTTTTAAGCCGATTGCCAGAGTGGGCGGTAATTATACTTTTTTATCTAAATATATAGATATTCCAAAAATACCTTAAGGACATCAATGAATAAAAAATTATATTTAATAAGTTTAGGATGCACAAAAAATTTAATAGACAGCGAAGTTATGCTTGGAAAATTAAAAGATTATGATATAACTGATGATCCAAGCATTGCAGATGTGCTAATAGTAAATACTTGCGGTTTTATAGATGCGGCTAAAGAGGAGAGTTTAGATACTATTTTTTCTCTTCATGAAAAAAGAAAAAAAGATTCTTTATTGGTAGTTAGCGGATGCTTAACACAAAGATACAAAGAAGAACTTCAAAAAGAGTTAAAAGAGGTTGATCTTTTTACAGGTGTTGGGGATTATGATAAGATTGATGAAATAATAAAAACCAAACATTCTAGATTTTCTCATGAAACATATTTGATACAAAACGAAGAAAGAGTTATAACAGGGAGCAAGGCACATGCTTATATAAAATTGAGCGAAGGATGCAATCAAACTTGTAGTTTTTGTGCAATTCCTGGCTTTAAAGGCAAATTAAAATCAAGAAATATAGAAACTATCACAAATGAAGTAAAAAAACTTTGCGAAAAAGGATTTTTTGATTTTACTTTTATATCACAAGACAGTAGCTCGTATTTAAGAGATTTTGATATAAAAAATGGACTTATAAGGCTCATCGATGAAATAGAAAAAATAGACAAAGTTAAAAGTGCAAGAATTTTATACCTTTATCCTACCACAACAAGTGATGAACTTTTATACAAAATCATAAAATCAAAAGTTTTTCATAACTATTTTGAAATGCCTATTCAGCATATTAGCGATAAAATGTTAAAAATTATGAAAAGAGGAGCAGGAGGAAAAAGGATAAAAGAACAATTAGCAATCTTTAAAAATGCAAAAAACAGTTTTTTAAGAACTTCTATTATCGTAGGGCATCCGGGAGAAAGTGAAGAAGATTTTAAAGAATTGGTCAAATTTTTAGAAACATTTAGTTTTGATAGAGTCAGTATATTTGCCTATTCAGACGAAGAAGACACAAAAGCACATGACATGAAAAATAAAATTTTGCAAGAAATAATCACTAAAAGAATAAAAATAATAAATAATATTATAGAAGAAAAAACGAAACAAAGTCTTCAAAGCAGAGTCGGCGAAGAGATAAAAATTATCACAACCGGAGAAAGTAGTGAAGGAGAATTTTTTATGGGAGCAAGAGAACTTTTATGGGCGCCAGAGATAGATGGAGAAATATTGATAAATGAAAGTAGTGTAAAACTTGAAAAAGATAAAATATATTATGCCAAAATAACTGAATTGGTAGGAGATAAACTTCTTGCAACAGTTACAAAACTTGCCTAATTTACCTTTATCTTCTTTAGAATTACTTCAAAAGGGTAAAAATTTACTGGCTTTTTCAGGAGGAGTCGATTCATCTGCTTTATTTTTTATTTTGAAAGCTTACAAAATCAATTTTGATATATGCATTGTTGATT
The DNA here is from genome assembly GCA_027044945.1 of Campylobacterales bacterium. GTDB lineage: Bacteria > Campylobacterota > Campylobacteria > Campylobacterales > JALSKU01 > JALSKU01. The sequence continues at coordinate 29,244 of JALUBK010000001.1, read as the reverse complement.
ATGGAATGAGAAAACAATCAAAACAAGAAGTTGCATACGCTATGAAACTAGCTCAAACATTCAATAAAAAAATATATTTAAAAAATGTAGATTTGACAACAAATAATTTTGAATACAATGCCAGAATAGCCAGATATGATTTTTTTAAACAAATTATAAAAGAAAAAAATTACACAAATCTCATAACAGCACATCAACTTAATGACAAACTTGAATGGTTTTTTATGCAATTTTCAAAAGGAGCTGGAGTTGTAGAGCTTTTAGGATTGCAAGAAATACAAAAAAGAGATTGTTATAATCTTATAAGACCTATGCTTGAAATATCAAAAAATGAACTTTTTAAATTTTTAAACTCAAACAATATCAAATTTTTTATAGATGAAAGCAACAAAGATACAAAATATAAAAGAAATTTTTTTAGAGAAAATTTTAGCAACGAATTTATAAATAATTTTCAAAAAGGGATTACAAAAAGTTTTCGATATTTGCAAAAGGATAAAGATTTATTACATGAAATAGAAATTGTAAAAAACATACAAAAACTGTTTATTTTAAAAGATTTAAATAATAATTTAAAAAATATAAGAGCTATTGATTGCATATTGAAAAAACTTGGTTATATTTTGTCAAAACCTCAAAAAGATGAAATAATAAAAACAAAAAATTTGGTTATTTCAAATCATTTTTCTATTGTTTTTGCAAATAATTTGATATATATATCTCCCTTTATAAAAATAAAAATGGATAAAACTTTTAAAGAAAAATGCAGAATCTTAAAAATACCACCTAAAATAAGAGGTTACTTATATCAAAAAAAATTTGATTTATCTTTTTTTGAGAATAAAAACTTTTAAATCAAATGTTGTATTTATATCGTTTCCAACAGCTTGCATATGGATTGGAAAATCAGCTTGAATAATATTGTCATATCTGTTAATATCAGTTAGGAATTTATAAAAAACTGTTGGGGTAGTAATTTTTGAAACAGTTTTGAAGCTATATTTAATAAAATTTTGTTTATAAGGTTTTGTTGCTTCTTCTTTTAAAGATGCATTTTTAAAATATTTTTTAGCAAATTTTATAAAATCTTTTTCATTAAATTTATTGTCAAATGCTTGTATAATTTTTAAATTATTATATTTCAAATCTTTTAAATCTTTTATTTTAGAATTTAATTTATTTTTATTAAATATATAAATATTATAAGTTCTTTTGTGTTCTAATTTTGCATTTCTTAAATTCTTAATATCAGGAACTATAAAAATAAAAATTATAAGAAATGAAATTACGATAAAAATAAATAAAAAAATAAGTAATTTCAAAATATTTATTCCTCTAATCACAGCTTATCCTCTTTGTTAATTATTTTATTTATACTTACAAATTTATACCAGCCATCATTATTTAAATAAAAAATCGTATTGCTACTTTGGAATATTGACTTTAATGGAGAACCCAATAAAAAATTGAATGTATCTTTAGAAGGAGTGATTCCATAAATAGTTAAAGAATCTTTTTTCATATCTACTTTGCTTAATGTTATTTGATCAGGAACCAAATCAAAAAGATTTTTTATGCTATCTCGCAAAATTGTATTTGAGGAATATATATTGTCTGCAACTATTTTTTCCTTATTTAAGAATTCTATTTTTTTATCTATTTTTGCCATTTTACTTTTAAATTTAACTATTTTTGAAATATATTCATTTTTTGTTTTATTTAAAGAATTTATTTTAATTTTTATCAAAACATCAAAAGAAAAAAGAAAAATAATAACAAAGCCAATAAAAAATAGCCACATTTTACTGACAACATCAATAAATTCTTTTTTTCTTGGTTTAATAAAACTATAATTCAAAGCCAACCTCTTCAATCGATATATTTACCATACTTTCTTTAACATCAATACTCTTAATTTCAACATCTAAAAACAGATCATTCTCAATCATGGTTATTATATCATTACTTATATTAGAATCATTATAAATAACAATCTTCTCTAAAAATTCACTATTATATTTATTATTATTATAATATTCTTCTATTGCTGATTTTAAAAATTTAAATATAATAATATCTCTTCCATAGAGTTCCAAATCGTTTAACGAAGAAAATTCTAAATCTTTTTTTGCACTTTCTAATATATCTTTATCATTTTCTAAATCACTATCTTCTTCTTCAAGTTTAACTATATCTACAAATCCTTCAAATTCTTCATCTTCTGATTCTATGGTGTCTAAATTGATTCCTTGAATATCTTTGTCTATATCCTCTTCTGGTTTTAATTCTTCTTCGTCATCAAAAGCAAACTCTTTATAAGGTATTTTAAAAAAAGCATTAAAAATAACTTCATCTTTGTTTTTGATTAGAATAGTCAAAGAATCCTCCATATATATCATATGTAAAATATCTTTTCTATTATATTTTTTATCTTTAATATTTTTATATAAAATTAAATATGGTGAATATATAAAATCTATTCCTATTTCGCTAAATTTATCTTTTATTATTTTTATATCTGCTTTGGATGTATATATTATCCACTTGCCGTCTATACATATATATATGATATTATCTAAAACTATATTATTGTTTTTAATTTTTACTAAATCACAAGAAGGAAAACAATTTTGCCCCAATGAATCCAATAAAAATGCAATATATACAAATTTATATTCATTTTGAAAAAACATTATAAATTTTTGCATCTTTGAAGATATTTCTCCAGATTCTCCTTTTGCAAACTTTTTAATATCATTGTCTAAAATTTTACCATTTTTTAAAATTTTATATTTTATGATATATTCATTTTTTTCCGGAATAATTGCCATGAAAACATTTGAAAATTTTTTTTGAATGATTTGTGTTATTTTTTTCATAATGAATTATTCTCCTTTTTTATTACAAAGTGGATGAGCATTTTGATAATTTTTCATTTTATAATTGCTACCCAACTTTGTATAAATTTCAGTTGTAGATAAAGAACTATGTCCCAACAAAATACTAACATCATTTATTCTAGCGCCACCATTTAGCAAATCACTGGCATAAGAATGTCTTAACTGATGGGGAGTAGCCTTTATCCCAATTTTACTAAAAATTTTTCCAATTTTATATCTTAATATATTTTCACTTAATTTTTGACCATTCTTTTCAAATATATAGTTTAAATGATTATTTTCTTTTATATATTGTTTAATTGTCTCTTTTATAAAAGGAACAATAGGAATATTTCTAGTTTTATCTCCTTTTCCAATAACTCTAATCCAATTTTCTCCAATATCGACCTTTTTTAAATTTGATAATTCTGAAATCCTTAAACCAAATCCATACAAAAAAAGTATTAAAATTTTTTCTTCAGTCGTTGCTTGAATATAAGCTTCTTTTATATATTTTACATCTATCGGCTTAGGTAAACTTTTAGGAACTTTTACAAGTTCATCTCCGATAAGTTTAACTTTATATGAATTTTCCCGCAAAAATTGAACAAAACTTCTAATAATGCTTATTTTTTTAGCAATAGTTTTTTTACTTTTTTTGGATATATAAAGTCTATATGGCATCAAATTAATATAATATTTTTCATTTTTTATCTCTATATCAATATATTTTTTTGATTCCTCCAAATTTAATTTATATGTTTTGTATGAATTTTCATTAAAACCTCTTACTGTTTTTTTATATTGCAAAAATCTATCTATTTCTCTATTTAAAAAGTTCTTCATATATTTTATTAAATTTTTTATTTATTTCCAAAGCATTGTTCGATAAGGAACTAACGCTTAAAAGTATTGGTTGCAATTTTTTATACTCTCCTGCCATGACTTCACATATTATTTTAATTTTTGCCAAATCTTGATCGGATATATTTTTATCTCCACTTATTTTTTCAATTATTTTAAGATATTTTTTACCATCTTTGATATATTTTTGATATTTTAAAGCTATTTTACTTTGATTCATGACTGTCAAAGCCATGCGATTGTATGAATCTTTCAAATAAACATCTCTTGCTAAATTATATGCTTTATTATAATCTCCTATTGTATATAAAACTCTTGCCTGAAAAGATTTACTATAAGAATTACTAAAAATAAAAAAAGATGCCACAATAAGTAAAAAAAATAAAAAAATAAAAAAATAAATACTTTTTTTCATATTTTTTCCTCATAAGATAAAAGTTTATTTTTTATCTTTTTTTTAGCTTCTTCTTTACTCAAATCTTTTACACAAAAAGGCTCACTTGCCACCAAATTAAGAGTAGAAAAAGGTTTTGGAACAATAAAATTATCCCAACTATTAAACTCCCAATAAGAACTAGCATTATAACTACAAGCGACTATCATTATATCTTTTTTTTGAGATATAGAAATAATTCCATCGGCCACACTGTATTTTGGACCTTTTGGACCATCTGGAGTTATGGCTACATCATATCCTTCATTTATTTTGGAAAAAGCATTTTTTAAAACTTTTATAGCACCTTTTCTTGTGCTACCTCTTATGGATTTGAAATGAAAATATCTAATAATTTTTGATATTACCTCTCCATCAAAATGCTCACTTATCATCGCAACAACTTTTGGTTTCTTTTTTAAAGTTTTATAAAGAAAAGGTTGCATCAAAAGTTTTCTATGCCAAAAAGCAATAATATAAGGTTTATTTTCCAATTTATTTTTAGGCAAAATATATTTTTTTTTGCAACTTAAATATATAAGTCTAATAATCAAATATCCAATATATGGAGTTATAAGAAGTGTAATTTTTCTTTTTAGCTCTTTATTTATCAATAATCTCTCCATATAAAATCATTCTTCTTGGATTATCAATTTTTACTTTCATTATTTTACCAAGATACTCTTTTTTCCCTTTTGTCTGAACCATAAAATTATTATCACTTCTACCAGCAATAATTCCATCATCTTTCATCTCTTCAAAAAGAACATCAAATATTTTTCCTTTTTGCCTTAAAACAATTTCATCAAGCAAGTTTGTATGCAAATTCTGTAATTGTTTTAATCTTTTGGAACTAATTTCATGAGGTATTTGATCTGAAAAATCAGCTGCTTTTGTAAGAGGTCTTGGAGAATAATTAAAAGAAAACATTTGTTCAAATTGAACCTTTTGGACAACATCTAATGTATCTTCAAAATCCCTATCACTTTCTCCGGGAAATCCCACGATAACATCTGTTCCTATATGAACATTTTTTACCATATCTCTAAGTTTTAAAGCTCGTTCGAGAAACCATTCTTTAGAATAACCTCTTTTCATTCTTTTTAAAATCCGAGTTGATCCGCTTTGAAGTGGCATATGCATAGACTTACAAATTTTTGGATTGGTCGCAAATACATGTAAAAATTTATCATCCATATGTAATGGATGAGGAGAAGTAAATCTTATTCTTTCAACTCCATCAATTTCACTAACCATCTCCAATAAATCACTAAAATCTATTTTTTTAATACTCAAATCACTAAATCTAACTCCATAATTATTAACATTTTGTCCCAATAAAAATATCTCTTTTGCACCATTTTTTACTGCTTTTTGAACTTCATTTATAATAATTGCAGGAGGAATAGAAATCTCTCTGCCTCTAGTATGAGGAACGATGCAATAAGTGCAATTTTTATCACATCCTATGGAAATATTGATATAAGTTTTATATAATGAACTTCTAAAATCTCCAAAAGCATATTCGCTTTCATCATAACCAATATCAGTTTCCACAAATTTATCTGTGTGTAAAGCCTGTGTTATTTTGGATACATTTCTTGCACCCAAAACAAAACTAACAACAGGAGCTTGTTGAAGTATTTTTTCACCCAAATGACTGGCAGTGCAACCACAAATTCCAATTTTAGCATTCTCTTTTTTTATTTTTTTAAATGCTCCAATCTCTGAAAAAAGTTTATGAACAGGTTTTTCTCTTACACTGCAAGTATTTATAAGTATAAGATCTGCTTCATCAGGTTTATCAGTTAGACTAAATCCCTCTTTATCTCTTAATTCTGCCACAATATGCTCACTATCGCGAACATTCATGGCACAACCCAATGTTTCTATATATAATTTTTTATTATTTTTGATCACTCATAAATCCATTACTTATAAAATATGAACTTCATAAAGATAATCTTCTTCATCCAAAGTATATTTTACTTCCCTCAAATAAACACTATATCCTATATTTTCAAAATGTTCGACTAAAGCAACTAAATCTTTATGTGAATTACTTTTATCAAAATAAAATATTTTTTGACCTTCATTTTGCAATATCTCTTCAATTTTTTCAAGTTTTATCTTTTTTGGTTTCGCATCCAATTCTGTTCTAGCCAATTTTAATTCCATAGTTGTCCTCTTTCTTAAAAAATAATGTATTATTTGATATTATACCATTTTGATAATAAATTGATAATTAAGAAGATTTAATGTATAATAAAATTCTGCAATACTAAAAATCAAGTTTTTCATTGCAAATTAAAAGATTTATAAGGTATGAAAAGAAATGGAAAAAATTATTGACATAATGGAATCAATAGCTCATGAAAAGGGTTTAAACAAAGATAATGTAAAAGATGTGGTAATAAAATCTCTTTTAAATACTGCAAAAAAAGTATATGGTGATAAATATGAATATGAAATCAATATTGATGAAAAAACAAAAGATTTAAAACTTTTTCAAAAAGTAATCGTTGTTCCAAATGATGACGAAAGAGCAAAAGAAGACAATGAAAATCATATGAGTCTTTTAAAGGCAAAAGAGATTGATCCTAGTATCGAAGTTGGAGATGAACTTACTTATGAATTACCATTAGACAATCTAGGAAGAACCGCTTCGGCAGTTTTGCAAAGAGAACTTGAATTTCACATCCAAAGACTTATAGAAGACAAGATTTTTGATAAATATCAAAAAAAGATTGGAAAAATTGTATCTGGCTCAGTAACCAGAGTTGATTTTGACGAAAATACTTATATTGAAATAGATGAAGTCAGAGCTATATTGCCAAGAAGAAATAGAATAAAAGGTGAAATTTTTAAAGTAGGAAATGTCGTAAAAAGTGTTATTAGAAAAGTTTATATAGATTCAAACAAAGGTATGATAGTAGAACTTTCAAGAACAACACCAAAATTTTTAGAAAGATTATTAGAACTTGAAGTTCCAGAAATAAAAGATGGAAATGTTATTATTCATGATGTTGCAAGAATTCCAGGAGAAAGAGCAAAAGTTTCTTTAAGTTCATCTCATCCAAATATCGACCCTATTGGAGCAACAGTAGGAACAAAAGGTGTTAGAATAATGGCAGTCAGTAAAGAGTTAAAAAATGAAAACATTGATTGTATAGAATATTCATCTATTCCTGAAATATATATAACAAAAGCTTTAAGTCCTGCTATCGTCTCTGCTGTAAAGTTAGAAGGTAAAAAAGCCATAGTCATCCTTCCAAGTGATCAAAAATCAAAAGCAATAGGGAAAAGTGGCATCAATATAAGATTAGCTTCGATGCTTACAGGATACGAAATAGAATTAGTAGAGCGAAAAAGAAACGATAGCAAAACATCAGAAAATAATCAAACAGAAGAAAAACAATTTAATGCAAATGCTTTAAAATCTTTATTTGGAGATTAGAAAGTGTCAAAAAAAGAGCTCAAAAATCAAGAAATCAAAAGATATGAAAAACATCTTATTCTTGATGAACTTGGATATAGCGGACAACTCAAACTTTTAAATTCTAAAATTTTAATCATCGGTGCGGGAGGACTTGGAAGTCCTGTTGCACTTTATTTGGCATCTGCTGGAATAGGCACCATTGGGATTGCTGATGGAGATAATGTGGATTTAAGCAATCTGCAAAGACAAATCATGCACTTTACAAAAGATATAGGAACTCCAAAAGTCAATTCAGCTAAAGAAAAAATGAAAGCAATCAACCCAAACATAAATGTCATAACTTATAATATTTATTTAGATAAATCCAATATTATTGATATTGTTTCAAAATATGATTTTATTATAGATTGTTGTGATAATTTCGCTACTAAATTTCTCATTAACGAAGCTTGTATTTTGGCAAATAAGCCTTTTTCTCATGGAGGAATTTTTAAATTTGTAGGTCAAACTATGACAATTTTACCAAAAAAATCGGCTTGTTATGCATGTATTTTTGATTCTCCTCCACCAAAAGAAAGCATCCCTTCTTGTTCTACTTCTGGAATATTAGGCACAATACCTGGAATATTAGGCACAATACAAGCCACCGAAGCTATAAAATATATAACAAATTGTGGTCAATTATTAACAAACCAACTATTTACATTTGATGCATTAAATATGGATTTTCGTAAAATATCACTTGAAAAAAATACTCACTGTAAAATATGTTCGAGTCAATTTAAAAACTCTTGACACTATTTTATAAAAACTTTTCAATTTTATTATATTATAAAATTAGAAAAATATAAAAACACAGAAAACAAAAAAGAATACTTAAATAAATTTTTGATACACTATAGGGCAAACAAAAAATAAACTTTTTTAAAAAAATATATTTTGGCATATTTTAACATAACAGAATTTAGCAATTTTTTATATCTAAATTAGGAGTAGGAGATGGATAGACTTGAAAAAATAATTAAATATTCAAAAAAATTTAAAGTTCTTTATGTCGAAGACAACAAAGAGGCAAGAGAATCAACCAAAATGATTTTCGATGAATTTTTTAAAGAAACTATAACAGCAGTAAATGGCAAAGATGGATATGAAAAGTTCTCCTCAGAAGTTTTTGATCTAATCATCACAGACATAAATATGCCAAAAGAAAATGGTTTAGAAATGATTAAAAAGATTAGAAAATCAAATTCAAATATTCCTATTTTAGTCTTATCCGCCTATAATAAATCTGATTTTTTTATGGAAAGTATAAAATTAAATGTGGATGGATATCTGCTAAAACCTATTGATATAGAACAATTATTAGATATGATTGATAAAATTATTCAAAAACTTAAATTGATTAACAATGCCAAAACAAATCTACATCTTTTAAATGAATATAAAGAAGTAACAAACAAAAGTGCTATAATATCAAAAACAGACCCTAAAGGAATCATAACATATGTAAATGAAGAATTTTGCAAAATATCTGGATACAGAAAAGATGAATTGATAGGAAAAAATCATAATATTGTTCGACACCCCAATACACCAAAAACAACTTTTAAAAATATGTGGGATACAATCAAAAATAAAAAGAAAATTTGGAAAGGAATAGTTAGAAACTTATCCAAAAATGGTAAAAGTTATTATGTTGATGCTACAATAAAGCCTATTTTAGATACAAATGGCAATATTATAGAATATATTGCATCAAGACATATTATCACAGATATCATGAATCCAAAAAAGCAATTAGACGATGCTATAAAAAATTCTAAAGAACCAATAGTTATATATATTAAACTTGAAGATTTCAACACTTTAGAAGAATTCTATGACAATGAAACTATTGAAACAATTCAAGATAAAACAAAAATATATTTAGAAAAAGAGATAATAAAAATTTGCAATTTTGATAAAATATATCAATTAGGAAACGGGGGATTTGCATTGATCATAGAAAAATCAAGATGTGCAATTAATATGGATTATTTAATAAAACAACTCAAAGATTTTCAAGAAAAAACAAATAAAGATGTTATTGATATTGGAAATATTGATTATGATATATCTATTATTATAAGTCTGGCTTATCAAGGAACGAGAAGACTCGAAAGTGCAAAATTGGGCATTAAAGAATTACTTAAAACAAAATGTGATTTTATAGTTTCAAATAATTTTGCTTCTATAAAAAAAGAACAGGCAAAAAAAAATATGAAAACTATTTTAATGATTAAAAAAGCCATAAATGAACATCGCATAGTTTCATATTTTCAACCAATTATAAACAACAAAACAAAAAAAATTGAAAAATACGAATCCTTGGTAAGACTTATAGACGAAAATGGTCAAGTTTTATCACCATTTTTTTTCCTTAATATAGCAAAAAAAGGCAAATACTACTCTCAAATAACAAATATAGTTTTAAAAAATTCTTTTGAAGTTTTAAAAAATATAAATACTGATATATCTATCAATTTATCAGCTCTTGATATTGAAGATAATTTCACCAGAGAGTGCATATTTAATCTCTTAAAAGAAAACAAAAAAAATACTTCAAGAGTTATATTTGAACTTTTAGAAGATGAAAATGTTAAAAACTTTCAAACAATAAAACTTTTTATATATGAAATTAAAAAATTTGGGGTCAAAATAGCTATTGATGATTTTGGAGCAGGATATTCAAATTTTGAAAGACTTCTTGGCTTTCAACCAGATATTCTTAAAATTGATGGTTGTCTTATTAAAGATATAACAACAAACAACTATTCTCTCTCTGTTGTCAAAAACATAGTTTCTTTTGCAAAAGAGCAAAATATGCAAACTGTAGCAGAATATATAGAAAACGAAAAAATTTATAATCTTGTTAAAGATATAGGAATTGATTTTTCGCAAGGTTATTATTTCGGAAAACCTTTATCTTTATAAAAATAAAGAAACTTCTTATTCTAATTTTATCTATTTTAAAAAATTTCTCGTGATGGCGAGAGAGAAATTAGAATCCCCAACCTCCGACTTATAATGAAAGACTAATATATGGCAAGTGCATATTTATGGGGTTTTATATATCTGTAATTAACTATATTTATGGCTATTCTAAATATTTAGGTAACACTTTTTTATCTGTAAACTCACTATTGATATTATGGGGTGCTTATACTTTGCAGTGGTCTCTTTAACAAAGCAATTTATGAAGAGTATGATTGAAAATATTCTAGTTAGATGAAAATTTATAAACAAAAACTATTTTTATTATAAATGTTTTTTAATTAACATAAATAAATTAAAAAAAGTTGTATAATAATATTATCAAAAAACAAAAGGATATCTCATGGCAATTGTTCAATCTTTTGGGGCGGCTGAGGTAGTTACTGGTTCTTGTCATATTTTACAAGTAGAAAGAGAACCTAAGATAATGGTTGATTGTGGAATGTTTCAAGGGTTGATAGGTGGTAGAAATTATGAAGATTTTGGTTTTGATCCTAAAAATATAGATATTTTATTGATTACTCATGCCCATTTAGATCATGTTGGCAGAATACCAAAACTTGTAAAAGAAGGTTTTAGCGGTAAAATTATAACTTTGCAATCAACGATGGATTTGGCTAAAGTTGTTTTGCTTGATAGTGCACATTTAATGGAAGAAGAGTATAAAACAAGTTTTAAAAAAGCACAAAGACAGGGCAAAGAAGACAAAATTAAAAAACCTTTATATACGATTAAAGATGTAGAAGATGTTTATAATTTACCTATAACTTATGTAAAATATAATGAGGAAATTAAATTATCAGAAAATATAACAGCAGTTTTTAGGAATGCTGGCCATATTTTGGATTCTGCTATGATAGAAATAAGCTATAAAGAAGATCAAAAAAATAAAAAAATAGTTTTTAGTGGAGATTTGGGCAATCACAATGATCTTGTTATGCCAAATCCTGTAACTTTGGAAGAGAGTGACACTTTATATATAGAATCAACTTACGGAGATAGAAATCATAGAGGTATAAAAGATAGTGAAGATGAGTTTAAAAAAGTTATTACTGATACTTTACTAAACCAAGGAAATGTGCTTATACCATCTTTTGCAATAGAAAGAACACAAGAAATACTTTGCATATTGAAACAAATGTTTTACGCAAAAGAACTTCCAAAATGTAAGATTTTTATAGATTCTCCAATGGCCATAAGAGCTACAAAATTATATGATCAATATCACAATGAATTGAGTGATTGTTGTAACGAATATTTAAAAAAAGATGGAAGTATTTTTGAATTCCCTTATGTTAATTATACTTTAAAGCCAGAAGAATCCATAAAAATAAATGATGAAAAAAGTGGATGTATTATCATAGCAGGAAGTGGAATGTGCACTGGAGGTAGAATACTTCATCATTTTAAACATAGACTTTGGAATAAAAGAAATAGTGTTTTGTTTGTGGGATATCAAGCTAGAGGAACTATCGGAAGAAAAATAGTTGATGGTGATAAAAATATTAGAATTTATCATGAAGATATAGTTTTGAAAGCAAAAGTTTATACGATCAATGGTTTTTCAGCTCATGCAGATCAAAATGACCTTATTGATTGGATGAAGAGTTATAAAAAATTGGGTAAAATTTATTTAATTCATGGAGAGAAAGATAAACAAAAAATTTTTAAACAAGTGATAAAAGAAAAATTGAATAAAAAAGCTCATATCGTAAAACAGGCAGAAGAAATTTGGGTCTAAGAAGTGAATAAAATGGAAAAATATATAAACAAATCTGATAATTTACAAGGACTTAGTGCCAAAGAAGTTAAAGAAAGATTGGATAAATTTGGTTTTAATGAAATAAAAGAGAAAGAAGAGAGTTGGGCTCATAGACTTTTTAGAAGATTTTGGGGACCAATTCCTTGGATGATCGAGATTGCCGCAATTCTTTCGGCAGTTGCACAAAGATGGGAAGATTTTTCCGTTATTATGCTTATGCTTTTAGTAAATGCTTTTGTTGATTTTTATCAAGAATCAAAAGCTCTCAATGCCATTGCAGTGCTAAAGAAAAAACTTGCAAGAAAAGCTTTGGTGTTGCGTGATGGCGAATGGAAAAATATTGATGCAAAAGAGATAGTTCCTGATGATATTATTAAAGTAAAAATTGGAGATGTCGTTCCAGCTGATTGCAAACTTCTTGGAGGTGGAGATTTCTTGCAAGTTGATCAATCTGCTTTAACAGGAGAATCTCTTCCTGTGGATAAACAAAAAGGTGAAACTATTTATGCAAATGCTATCATAAAGCAAGGCGAGATGATAGCAAAAGTAATCGCTACAGCACTCAATACTTATTTTGGAAAAACAGTAGGTCTTGTTGCAAAAGCTGAAAAAGAGGAAAGTGGACACTTTCAAAAAATGGTTATAAAAGTTGGAGATTTTCTTATTTTTATGACAATTTTTCTTATTGCTATTATCATTTGGCATGGCATAGCAAAACATGAACCAATTTTGGATTTACTGATTTTTGCACTTATTTTGACTATTTCTGCTATTCCAGTTGCCATGCCAGCAGTTTTAACTGTTACTATGGCTTTGGGTGCGAGAGTTTTGGCATCAAAAGAAGCGATTGTTACTAAACTTTCAGCTATTGAAGAAGCAGCAGGTATGGATATACTCTGTTCAGATAAAACAGGAACACTTACACAAAATAAAATGTCTTTAGCGGAGCCTTATTTAGTTAATAATTTTAAAAAAGATAAACTTATGCTTTTTGCTGCTTTTGCAAGTAAAAAAGAAAATGAAGACCCTCTTGAAAAACCGATATTTGACTATATAAAAAAGCATAATCTTAAAGAAGAACTTTCAAAAGCACAAATGAAAAAATTTATTCCTTTCGATCCAGTGCATAAAAAAACAGAAGGAATATATGAAGAATATATTTACACAAAAGGTGCACCTCAAGTTATTATAGAATTATGTGATGCAAAAGAATTTGATAAAAAAGAAGCATATAAACAAGTAGAAATTTTCGCACAAAAAGGTTTTAGAACGATAGGTGTTGCTTATAAAAAAGATAAGGAAGAATGGTATCATCTTGTAGGACTTGTGCCATTATTTGACCCTCCTCGTGAAGATTCAAAAGAGGCAATATCAGAAGCAAACGAAAAAGGAGTCTCTGTAAAAATGGTTACAGGAGACAATATTGCTGTGGCAAAATATATTGCTGGTATTTTAAATATTGGTCAAGATATAGAAGATATTAAAGAGTTAAAAGGGCAAAATACACAAGAATATGTTTTTCTTTCAGAGCTTATATCTCGCTCTATCTTAAAAATTGTGCAAAGAAATATCGATAAAGAAACTTTAAACAAAGAAGTAACTGATATTACCAATAATGTGCAAAAAGAACTTAATTTAAAACCTCTTCCCGCAGGAAGCATTAAGCAACATGAATCAGAAATAGTAAAAATTATAGAAAAATGCAATGGTTTTGCACAAGTATTTCCAGAAGATAAATATTTTATAGTAGATAAATTACAAAAAGCAAATCATATTGTTGGCATGACTGGAGATGGTGTAAATGATGCACCTGCCCTTAAAAAAGCAGACTGTGGTATTGCTGTAAGTGGTGCAACTGATGCTGCTCGTGCAGCAGCTGATATTGTATTGATGGCTCCGGGGTTAAGAGTTATAGTTGATGCTATTAAACAAGCTCGTATAGTTTTTGAACGAATGAAAAGTTATGTGGTTTATAGAATTGCGGAAACTGTCCGTATTTTGATATTTATGACACTTTCTATTGTTGTTTTTAATTTTTATCCTATTACTGCTATTATGATTATTCTACTTGCACTTTTAAATGATATTCCTATTATGACAATCGCTTATGATAACACAAGAGTAGAATCAAAACCTGTCCGATGGGATATGAAAAGTGTTTTTGTTCTTTCAACTTGGCTAGGTGTTGCTGGAGTTTTGAGTTCTTTTACTATATTTTATATTACTATGGTTTATTTAAAATCACATCCTGATACAGCTATGTTTTTACCAAAAGTGCCTTCATGGATCAATATGAAAGATGATAAATCATTTTTAGGTTTTGTGCAAACACTCTTTTTTGTAAAACTTATTATTGCAGGACATTATACAATCTTCAATACCCGTATAGCTGATTGGTTCTTTAAAAAACCATATCCATCATGGCCACTTGCAACTGCTTCATTGATAACAGCACTTATAGGAACAGCCATAGGACTTTACAGTTTTGGTCTTATTCCTCGTATTAACTGGCAATGGGCATTATTCCTATGGGGATATGTTACCGCATGGTTTATATTTAATGATATTGTAAAAATGGCTGTTATTAAATTTTACAAAAAAAGATATGGAAAGGAAATTTTATAATGAAAAAAAAAGAGTATAAAAAAGAGCTTTACGATCTTCAGGTTGAACTTGTAAAGTTTCAAAAAGAGGTAATAAAAAAAGGTTTAAAAGTATGTATTATTTTTGAAGGAAGAGATACTGCAGGAAAAGATGGGATAATAAAAAGATTTGTTGAACATTTAAGTCCTAGAGATGCCAGAGTGGTAGCACTTGGAAAGCCAAGTGACAAAGATAAAAACTCTTGGTATTTTCAAAGATATGTCTCGCACCTTCCAATTGGCGAAGAAATAGCTTTTTTCAATCGTAGTTGGTATAACAGAGCTGGAGTAGAAAAAGTTATGAGTTTTTGCACCGAAAAAGAGTATAAAGATTTTATGGAAGAAGTTGGTAATTTTGAGCATTTATTAGTCCATTCCGGTATCATTTTTATAAAATATTATCTTGATATTAGTAATAATGAGCAAAAAAGAAGGCTTGAAGATAGAAAAAAAGATCCTTTAAAGCAGTGGAAAATAAGTCCGATAGATAAACAAGCACAAAAATATTGGGATTCTTATTCAAAAGCAAGAGATGAAATGTTTAATAAAACTTCATTTGATTTTGCTCCTTGGTTTATTGTTCATACTGATGAAAAAAAAGAAGCACGAATAAATACTATCAAACATTTTCTTTCATTAATGAAATATCCAAATAAGAAAAATGATTTGTTGGTATACAAAAATGATATAATATGCAAATTTGATAAAACATGCTATGAAAAGAAAATGATTTTCAAATAAAGGGAATAAAGTGCATATAAATATAGATAAAAATTTGATTGATTTTGCCATTACAATAGTATTTAGTTTTTTGATTGGATTGGAAGTTAAAACATACAAAAATCATTTTCATGAAAATACAACTAGATATTTTTTTGGAAGTGCTAGAACTTTTACTTTTATAGGAATGCTTAGTTTTATTTTTTATCGTATAGATTTATATGCTTATTTGATGGTTTTAGCATCATTGACTTTATTGTATTTGATGTTTTATTATCAAAAACTTCAAAATAATAAACAAAGCATTATTCTTTATGTAGTTATGTTGATAGTATATAGTTTTGGTCCGATGGTTGTCAATTATCCAATTTGGATGACATCGTTAATATTTGTTTTAGTTATTTTTATTTTAAATGCTAAAACAGGGATACAAAATTTTAGTTCTTATTTTAATAAACAAGAATTTGAAACATTAGGGAAAATGGTTTTATTATCAGCTGTCATTTTACCTCTTTTGCCAAACAAAGAAGTTATTCCATATATTCCTATATCTCCATTTAAGATTTGGCTTATAGTGGTAATTGTTTCAGTTATTAGTTATAGCGGATATATAGCACAAAAATATTTTTTTCCATCAAAAGGGTATTTTTTAACAGGCTTAATAGGAGGAATATATTCATCAACTGCGACCACAGTTGTTCTTGCCAGAAAAGCAAAACTTACAGAAAAAAATCCAGTTATTGACAGTGCTATTATTATTGCAACTTCTGTAATGTATATTCGTTTGATAATTGTTGCTTTTATTTTTAATATCGATATTGCAAAAGATATTGCTTTGCCTTTTTTTGTATTTTTTATCTTAGGAGGAATTGTATCTTTATACTTTTTATATACTAAGAAAAAAAGAGATATAAATCATGATTTTGTTGATAGCAATCCACTAGAACTTAGAACAGCTTTTGTCTTTGCTTTTTTATTTATATTAATGATGGTTTTAACAAAATATATAACTACTGCTTTTGGAGAAGCAGGATTGAAAATATTTTCGTTTGTTGCAGGTTTTACAGATGTTGATCCTTTTGTGATGTCATTATTAACTGGTAAATATATAATAACACAAAATGAAATTTTTAGTGCTATTTTAATTTCTGTAGGAAGCAACAATCTTTTAAAAGCTATTTATGCATTATGGTTTGGAGGATGGAAAAAAACATATAAATCAGCTCTTAGTATTTTATTCTTAGGAATAGGAACAATTTTATGGAGCTTTATAGGAGTAATTAAATGAAAAACACTTATGTAACTTTACCGTGGGAGCATCCTAAATTAAAAGATGAAGACCCAAAAGCTCTTGATCTTATTAAAAATATTATGAATAATCCAAGTTATAAAATTGCAGAAGAAGATACTGATTTTATATATAGCGATGAAGCAAGAGCTATAAGACTCGAACTTGATTATTTAAAAACAGATATGAAAATGAGAGAGTATGGAATAAAGCATACAATAGTTGTTTTTGGAAGTGCTAGAATAGTTGAGAGGAAAACTGCTTTAAAAAGACTTTCAGATATACAAAAAATGGTAGAAAAAAAGCCTAACGACAGAAATCTTTTAAGAGAACTATACATAGCTGAAAGAATGGTCGGAAAGAGTATTTATTATGAAGATGCCAGAAAATTTGGACAATTTGTAGGGAAAAGTGGAAAAAGTGTGGAAGATTGTAGAGTTATATTGATGACAGGAGGAGGTCCTGGCATCATGGAAGCAGCCAATAGAGGTGCTTACGATGTAGGTGCAAAAAGTATAGGATTAAATATCAAACTCCCTCATGAACAATTTCCAAATCCTTATATAACTCCAGATCTTTGTTTTTTATTTCATTATTTTGCTATTAGAAAATTGCATTTTTTAAGTAGAGCAAAAGCTTTGGTGGTATATCCGGGAGGTTTTGGAACTTTTGATGAACTTTTTGAAACATTAACGCTTATTCAAACAAAAAAAACTGATCAAATTCCTGTTGTTTTAGTGGGTAAAAATTACTGGGAAAAAGCGATTGATTTTGATTTTTTAAAAAACGAGGGAGTAATAGCTCCTACTGATTTGAATATATTTAAATTTGTTGATAATGCTGATGAAGCATGGAAACACATTTTATCATGGCATAAAGAAAAAGGAAATTCGCTATTTGATGATAAATAATGTATAATATTAATCAAAAACTAAAATTTACTTGACAGTTTTATGAGGATAATTTACTTGTCGATTCTGAAATGATAAAATATTTTGTTTTTTAATTACACCTTTATCAATATCAATAGCCTTTTTTATGGTTTCATTTTTTTCCCAACTTTTAGCACCTTTCATAACGGTTTCCAAATAAACAATTAATGCCGATGAAATTGATCTGGAAGCACTTTCCCAAAAATAATTAGGAGTATGATCTACTGCATAATAATCAACTGTATCTACTTTGAACATTGGATTTTTAAATGAAGTAGGTTTGGCAAAATAAAATCCCATTCCTTCATCACAGCTAATATCAATAATTAGAGCTCCTTTTTTAAGACAATATTTTTCTTCTTTTGTTATATAATTGATTGGATTTTCAGGATTTTGTAAAGTAGCATTGACGATAATGTCTGATTCGTTAATTAGATTGCATAATGGTTTTTTTGTTCCATTTTGTTCGATCTCCATTAAGCGAGCTTCTTTTTCTTTTCCTTTAACAATATGAACATATTCACAAGATAGTATATCTTCTTTTACCTCTTGATCAGGGCGTCGTGTGCAAATTGTAATATCTTTAAATCCATGTGCTTTAAGTGCATATATAGCACCTCGACTGACTGATCCAAAACTAAAAATTATTACTTTTCGATGATTTCCATAATACCCGTCTATTCCTTTGAGTTGAAGAGCATGTAAAACAGCACAATATCCTGCCATTTCGTTGTTTTTGTAAAAAATATGATGTCCAATTTCTCCGTCTGGTCCCCATGTGAACATATCTTCAAAAGCAATGAGTGTTTGTTTGCGATCAATGGCAATTTGTGTCATGATGCTTTGTTGAACGCAATGTGGATAACCCCACAATATACCACCTTTACGAAATTCTTTCAAATCATCAGGAAGAGGTTTAACCATGATGAGTATGTTTGAATTTTCAAGTAATTTTGCGCGAGATGTCATTCCTCCAATCATATCTGATATATCCGAATCTTTTATACCAAACGGTTTTCCATATCCTTCTTCAAATACCATTTTTTTGCGAATATACTCAGGAATACGCTTTAAATGCTCAGGATGAATAGGCATACGTCGTTCATCTTCCTTCCTTGAAGTTCCAATGACTCCCAATGTAAATAGATTGATTGTTGTTCCTTTTTTTGTAACTACAAGGATATATTTCGTCATAAAAATGATTAATCTTAACGGAGTAGCTTTATGATTGAAGAAAAAAGGAGCAGATTACTTTTTCTTAAAGACTTATAATTTTTGCTGAAGATATAATATACCGATAACTTAATTAAATCTTGCTTAATATCTTCATTCTGACAATTTCCACTTCTTATAGCTTTTGCTATCTCTTATTTATTTATATATATCATTGTATAATCCTTTATAAAATTAACCGGTTTGATATTTTACCAAACCGGTATGCTTTTTGGATTTACACAGTTATATTTATAGTCCAGAGTTGATTTATATATTTAAATTACTCTACTTCAGCATCTATAACATCATCATCTGATGGTTTATTTTCATTTGATTTGTTTTCGCCACCAGCATTTGCATTTGCACCACTTTCATCTTTTTTATACATAGCTTCAGCCAATTTATGACTAACTTCAGTTAAAGCTTTTACTTTTTCATCTATTTGCTCTTTTGTTACATTTTCATTTTTTAATGTTTCTTTAAGAGCATTAAGAGCAGCTTGAACTTTATCTTTTTCAGCTTGATCTATTTTATCACCTGCTTCATTTAAAGTTTTTTCTGTTTGATGTGCTAGTGCATCAGCTTGATTTTTAGCATCAATCAATTCTTTTCTTTTTTTATCTTCTTCTTTATGAAGTTCAGCATCTTTTACCATTTTTTCTATTTCGCTCTCATCCAATCCGCTTGAACCTGTTATTTTAATCTCTTGAACTTTTCCTGTTGCTTTATCTTTTGCACTAACAGTTAAAATACCATTTGCATCTATATCAAATGTAACTTCTATTTGAGGAACACCTCTTGGAGCTGCAGGAATTCCTTCAAGATTAAATTGACCAAGAGATTTATTATCTCTTGCAAATTCTCTTTCGCCTTGTAAAACATGAATAGTAACTGCACTTTGATTGTCTTCAGCAGTTGAAAATACTTGAGTTTTCTTAACAGGAATTGTTGTTCCTTTTTCAATAACTTTTGTTGTAACTCCTCCAAGAGTTTCAATACCAAGACTTAATGGTGTAATATCAAGAAGTAAAACATCTTTTACATCTCCTTTGATAACAGCTCCTTGTATAGCAGCTCCTATTGCGACAACTTCATCAGGATTAACTGATTTATTAAGTTCTTTTCCGAAGAAAGCTTTTACTTTTTCTTGAACAAGAGGAACCCTTGTGCTACCACCAACCATTACAACTTCTTTTATTTCATCTTTGCTTAAATCAGATTCTTTTATAACTTGTTCTATTTTTTTGCTTGTTTCATCAACTAAATCTTCGATCAAGCTTTCAAATTTTGCTCTTGTAATTTTTTTAACAAAATGTTTTGGTCCAGTTGCATCAGCTGTAATAAATGGCAAGTTTATCTCTGTTTCAGTTGAAGATGAAAGTTCTTTTTTGGCATTCTCGGCCGCTTCTTTCAATCTTTGAAGAGCCATAACATCTTTTTTCAAATCTATTCCACTCTCATTTTTAAATTCGTTACAAGCCCAATCAATAATCCTGTTATCAAAGTCATCTCCGCCCAAGAAAGCATTACCACCAGTTGCCAAAACTTCAACAACATTATCTCCTGTCTCAAGAACAGTAACATCAAATGTTCCGCCACCCAAATCATAAACAACAATTTTTTCAGCATTTTTCTTATCAAGTCCATAAGCAAGAGCAGCAGAAGTTGGCTCATTTATAATTCTAAGAACATTAAGTCCTGCGATAGCTCCAGCTTCTTTTGTAGCTTTTCTTTGAGAATCATTAAAATAAGCTGGAACAGTAATAACTGCATCAGTTACTTTGTCTCCCAAAAATCCTTCAGCATCTTCTTTCAATTTCATTAAAATTTTTGCACTTATTTCTTGCGGAGTATAAACTTTACCATCAACATCAACCGCACATGCACCATTTCTATCTATTACTTCATAAGGAAGTCTTTTTTTAGCCTCTTTTGCTTTATCTTCATTGCACATTAAACCCATAATTCTTTTTATAGAATAAATAGTTTTTTTAGGGTTTGTAACAGCTTGTCTTTTAGCAGGATCTCCCACTAAAACTTCACCTTTATCAGTAAAAGCAACAACTGAAGGAGTTGTATTTTTGCCTTCTTTGTTTGCTATAACTTTACTCTCACCTCTTTCATAAACAGCAACACAAGAGTTTGTTGTTCCCAAATCTATACCAATTACTTTACTCATTTTTCATCCTTTATTTTTTATTTTTTATTTTGCTACGGAAACCATAGCAGGTCTTAAAACTCTATCTTTCATTTTATAACCTTTTTGAAGAAGTTCTACTATTTCTCCTTCTTTATGCTTTTCACTTTCAACTTGCATAACTGCATTATGTAAATGCGGATTAAACTCTTCATTTGCATCAATCAATTCAATACCATGTTTTTGCATAACTTTTTTAAATTGTTCAATTGTAAGATTTATCCCCTCCTCTATTTTTTTAATGTATTCATCGTTGTTTGTTTCAATATTAGCTGAGTTAGCTGCAAAATCCATAGAATCTATCACAGGCAATAAATCTCTTGCAAATTCTTCATTTGCATAACTCACTGCTTGCATTTTTTCTCTCTCAAGTCTTTTTTTAATATTCTCAAACTCAGCATTTGCTCTTAAATATTTATCCTCCAATTCTTTGTTTTTTTCTTCTAATTCTTTTATTTCATCTTCTAAAGAATTTGATTCATCATCAAAAGAATTTTCATTCTCTTCTTCATTTTCTTCTGTTTCGTTATTATTATTTTCTTCTATTTCCTGATTACTCACTTTTTTACCTCCTTTTGTAAAATTTTAATTAGTTATTTGAGTTAAAAATTCTTTATAATTATTTTCAACCCTTCCTATACATAAAATATTAGCACTTTTGTCATCAACATCTGCATTATATTTAAAAGCCATATAGCCTTGTGGCACTAATTCTTCAAAATATACTCCATTTTCTAAATGTTCAAAAATACCAGAATTTCTAAAATAATTAATTTTATTTTTATATTCTAGATGTGTATTTGCCATTTCAAAAAGAATTTCTTCTTTTTCTTTTAAAGCAATGTTTTCATTTAAAAGTTGCTCTATTTTTTTTCTTAACTCATAAAGCCCAACATTTACCGATATAGATTTGACACTATCTATATCATAACCAATTAAACTTTTCAAAAATCTTTCAACTTTTTCATTATATTTTAAAATAATACTATTATTTTCAAACACAATCAATAAAAATCTATCATTTACATTTATAATTTCACTCAATTTAGAAGCATTTTCATATTGCAATAAACAATATATATCAAATTCATCAACCAATTTTTTAAGTTCTTTGATATTATTAATCTCCAATCTATCAATATCTTCTAAACTATCCCGCCAATACTCTTCAAGTGCCATAAGAGTTGGAATTCTTCCACTGCTTGTATGAAGTTGAGTTAAAATACCCTCATATGATAATTTTTTAAAATATACTCTGATAGTAGAAGATGAAATAGCCATCTCCAATTTATTTTTTAATTCATTTGAACCTATAGGCATATGTTTTTTTAAATACTCTTCAATAATGGTATTTAAAATAACTTCTTTTTTGCCCATTTATTCACTCCTTAGCACTCTAACTTTTATTTGCTGATGAAATTATACAACATTGAGCCTATGATTGTCAAGTATTTTATATAAAAAATTTAAATAAATATATCTTAGTCTTATAGACTCAATGCTTAAAGTTCAAAATATAATTTTAAAAATACTCTTTCACTAAGTCTATTTTAGATATACTTCTAAGTTTTATAAAGGAAATTGATAGTGAATAATTTAATAGACAAAACATCAAATCATATAAAAAATGTTACTCATGGCTTTTTTTTAGGAATGGGGACTGCTATAGCCGAACCATCTACTATATTACCTCTTATTGTTCATCATTTTAGTTCAAGCTCTATTTTAGTGGGTCTTTTTGTTGCTCTTTTAAGAGGTGGGGCAGTTTTAGTTCAAATGTTTGCGGCTTTTTATGCACAAAGTTATCAAATAGTTTTACCATATTTAAAAAAAGTTTTTCTTGTTAGATTTATATCTTGGTTTAGTATCGGATTTGCCATTATTGCCATAGGAAATAAATCAAGCACTTTAACATTATTTTTTATAGGACTTGGGCTTTTCTTTTTTAGTTTTTCAGCAGGATTTGGAGCTATTTATTTTAGAGAAATATTAGCAAAAATTTTTAGTCACAAATATCGTGGTTATACAATGGCATGCAGACAATTTTTTACAGGACTTGGTGCAGTGCTAAGCGGTCTTGCAACAGGATGGGTTTTAGATAATTTTAAAGCTCCAGATAGTTATGGCTATTTATTTATTATCAGTTCTATTTTAATGGGATTTGGTTTTTTAGCATTTTCCTCAATAGAAGAACCTATCAAAAAAAATATTTCCATTAAAGAATCATCTTTTAAAAAATTTTTAAAAAATTCTACATATATTCTCAAGCAAGATAAGCATTTAAAAAATCAAATCCTTTCATATTTATTTTCATATGCTTATCTTCTTGCCATGCCTTTTGTTATACTTCAAGCAAAAAAATATATACATTTAAACGGAACAGACATAGGACTTTTTATATCTGTTCAAATGTTTGGAGCAATGCTTAGCAATTTTATTTGGGGGAAATTATCTTCCAAAGGAAAAAATAGAATAATAGTAAATATATCAATTATTATTTTAATATGCTCTATTTTATTGGCTTGGATAACAAAACAAAATATTTATGATTATTATATTATATTTTTCTGTTTCGGAATAGCGACTGACGGATTAAGACTAAGTTTTGGCAATTTGATACTTATTTTAGCACCTGAAGAAAAAAGACCTATATATGTAGCATTACAAACAAATATAACATCAATTGGAATATTTTTCTCAGTAATTGGTGGTTTTGTATTGAAATATTTAAATTATGGATGTCTTTATGGACTAACTTTGATCTTATTGTTTTTATCTTTTTTAATATCTTTGAAATTAAAAGATATTACTTGATTTCTTTTAATAATAAGAAAAAATTTCAAAAAATATTTTATACTTTTTTTATGTTTTTTTATTTTATATAAAAAACTTTTTCTGTCTTTTATAGATATAAAAAGTTCATTAAGGGCTATTTTCTCTTTTTCATTTAAAGTTATCGCCATATTTTATTACCTTATCTCTTTTTTTATTCTTTTTACGACTCTCAAAATTTCATCATCATCAAGTTCGCTTAACAATTTAAACACAGCCATAACAGATTGTGGCTTTGAATTGCCAAGTCGCCAATCTTGATAAGTTCTCATGGAGATACCAAGTTTTTTTGCCATCTCTTTTTGACTAATCTTCTTTCCAAAATTTTGGGCTTCAATAGCATTATGTAATAAATTAAATATATCATTTATCTCCATGTAAGCACCAATTAATTCTTTTTATAACCATAATACTTAACAACTCTACATAAATATAGTAAATTATATACGGTTTAATGTGTATTATATTAAAATAAATATATTATTTAACTTAAATTTATAATATTAGATCGTATTTTTTAAAAAATAATGAGGCATTGGAGTGTTTTAAACACTAGGCAATAAAAAATTGTCTAGTGTTTATTAATTTTCTATTTATCTCTTATAGAAAGTTTTGAAATAGTTTGTGCATAAGATTCTAAATCTTTTCTTTTAAGGTATCTTAAAAGTCTTTTTCTTTGACCTACTAATTTTAAAAGCCCTAGTCTAGAACTATGATCTTTTTTGTTAATTTTTAAATGCTCTGTTAAATACTTAATTCTTTCACTTAAAAGTGCTATTTGAACTTCAGTAGAACCTGTATCTCCATCTTTTTTGGCAAATTCGTTGATAATTTCCAACTTTTTAGCCGAATCCAAAGCCATAATGACCTCCTGATTGGTAATTTTTAGATAATAGGAATAACTAAAATCTAAATTAGAATGAAATTATACAAAAAAAAACATAAATTAATATAAAGAACAGAATATATTTAGTACAATAATACTCTTATTAAACAACAAGGGGCAATATGTTACTAACCAAAGCTAGTGAATATGCTTTACTTTCTTTAATTGTTATATCAAAAGAAAAAAAACCAATAGATGTAGATACTTTATCTAAAAAATTGGATATATCAAAAAGTTTTTTAGCAAAAATTCTACAAAATTTAGCAAGAGGTAATATTTTGATATCTTATAAAGGAGCACAAGGTGGCTTTAGATTAAACAAAAGTCCTAAAGATATCTTTTTGAAAAAAATTATTGAACTTGCAGAAAAAAAAGCCCCAACTGTTTTTGAGTGCTCTTTAGCTAAAGAACTTTGCAAAAATAATAAAGCAGACACTTGTCAAATATGGCCTTTTTTGAATAATTTACAAATAAAAATAGACGATTTTTTAAATAATATTTCATTAAAAGATATTACAGAAGAATGAAAAATAAAAAAAATAATTTTTTAGGATTTTTATCTCCCTTTCTTGATTTTATTGCAAAATCAAAAGATTTAACATTAGTAGCATTAATAATAGCTATATTGTCTATTATTATAGTTCCTTTACCAAGTTATGTTCTTGACTTTTTTTTAACTTTATCCATATCAATATCAGTTTTAATTCTTTTGATCTCTTTGTATGTTCCCAAACCAACAGATTTAACAACTTTCCCTACCTTAATACTTATAGTAACTCTTTACAGGCTTTCACTCAATATTGCAACAACTAGAATGATATTAAGTAAAGGCCATGAAGGTCCTTCAGCAGTCAGTAGTATTATCGATAGTTTTGGACAATTTGTAGTCGGAGGAAATTATGTTATTGGTGTTATTGTATTTAGTATTTTAGTTATTATAAATTTCATTGTTGTTACTAAGGGATCAACTAGAGTTGCTGAAGTTGCTGCAAGATTTACTCTTGATGCAATGCCAGGAAAACAAATGGCAATAGATGCAGATCTAAATACAGGACTCATAGATGAACCTACTGCCAAAAAAAGAAGAGCTGAAATCTTACAAGAAGCCAATTTTTATGGTGCAATGGACGGTTCTAGCAAATTTGTAAAAGGTGATGCTATTGCTGGAATTATCATCACTATTATAAACATTATAGGTGGTTTTTTAATAGGAATGTTTCAATACAATATGGATTTAAGCAATAGTGCAAAAACTTTTACTATCTTAACTATAGGTGATGGATTGGTATCGCAAATCCCCGCACTTATTGTATCAACAGCAACAGGTATTATTATAACTCGATCTAGCGATAGCAAAGAAAATTTTGCAGAGGGTGTCATAAATCAACTTATTAATGAAGAAAAAACACTTTATATAGTTGGATTTATTCTTGTTTTATTTGCTTTAGTTCCAGGACTTCCAACAGCTTCTCTTTTGTTTGTAGGCTTTTTATTTTTAGCTTTAGGATACTTTATCAAAATTGGTAAAAAAAGAGAAGCAGAAGATGAATCTTTGGAAAAGCTTGGACTTGGGCAAACAGAAGATAAAACTTCCTTAACTCCAGAAGAGGAAAGAAAAATAGAAGAACAAAATCTTGAAGAAATTTTAAAACAAGAAATACTTGAACTTGATCTTGGTTATCAACTTGTAAAATTAGCTGATCCAGCTCAAGGAGGAGATATACTTTCTCGTATAAAAAATATGAGAAAAAAAATTGCCACAGATTATGGATTTTTAATTCCTCAAGTAAGAATAAGAGATAATTTACAATTAGAACCAAATAATTATCAAATAATATTAAAAGGTATAGCCATAGGAGATGGAACTATATATGCAGATAAATTTATGGCAATGGATAGCGGACTTGCAACTGAAGAGATCAATGGCATATCCACAAAAGAACCAGCTTTTGGACTCGAAGCTGTTTGGATAGATGCAAGTGAAAAAGATGATGCTATCATGAAAGGATATACTGTTATAGATCCTGCAACTGTTATTTCAACTCACATGAGCGAACTTATTAAAAAATATGCTGAAGATTTACTTTCTCGTCAAGAAGTCAGCAAACTTATAGAAAATGTTAAAAAAGATTATCCAATAGTTGTAGAAGATTGTTTAAAAGTAGCAAATATTGGGCTGATACAAAAAGTTTTAAAAGCACTTTTACACGAAAAAATACCTATAAAAGATATGCTTACAATACTTGAAACTATTAGCGATGTTGCTGAAATTACAAAAAATATAGATATAATTGTTGAACAAGTTAGAGCAAAACTTTCTCGTGTAATAACAAATTTATACAAAGATGACAAAGGTGTTTTAAAACTTGTTACATTTAACACTGAAACAGAACAAAAATTATTAGATAGAATAAATGATAAAAATGGAACAAGAGAACTTCTTTTGAATATTGGTCAAATTAATTCATTGGTTGAAACTATGAGTAGTGAAGCAACAAAAATTCTTCAAAAAGGAATAGCTCCTGTTATTATTATAGTTGATCCTCTTTTAAGAAAATCCATCAAAGACATATTTGAAAAATTTGGATTGGATGTTGTAGTTTTAAGTCATGCAGAAATAGATCCTAATGTTACTTTTGAAGTCATTGATACTATTGAAATAGATAATTTATAAAGGAAAAAAATGAAATTATATCACCTCTCACATATAGATTTAGATGGATATGGTTGCCAACTAATAACAAAATCACACTACAAAAATATAAATTTTTATAATTCTAATTATGGAAATGAAATAGATCAAAAAATAGAACAAATTTTTTGCGATATTGAACAAGATAAAAAAGAAAATAACACAATTCTTATTACTGATCTTAATCTTTCCTTGCAACAAGCAAATATTTTAGATAAAAAAGTTAAAGAATCAAATAAAAATATAGAACTTATCTTATTGGATCATCATAAAACGGGCAGAGAATGTGCCCAAAAATATGAATGGTATTTTTTAGATGAAAAAAGATGTGCAACTAAAATAACTTATGATTATTTTTCTAAAAAGTTTTCTCCAGACGATAAACTTAAAAAATTTAGTGATGTTACAAATGCAATAGATATTTGGCTTTCAAAAGATAAATATTTTGAACTCGGAAAAGTATGTCTTAAACTTGTAAGTGATGCAAAAGAAGTTAATAGGATAATGTTTCCAAAAGAAAATAATGAATATATTTTTAATATGCTTAAAAATTCTTATGAATATTATGATAAAGCACAAGCAAATATAGCTCTTGATAATGCTCTTCATAAATTAAAAAAGAAATTTTTTAAAGGTTTTAGCAAGGATGATACACTCGATAATCTTGTATCAAAATATATAATTTCCTTGCTTGCTGATAAAAAAGAACAAATGAGTATTTATTATAAAGGAGCAAAAGGAATTTTAACATACAATATCACAAATGTTTCTGTTATAGGAAATGATTTTTTAGTCAATAATCCTGAGTTTGACTTTTTTATGAATATAAATTCCAGAAAAAATGTATCTCTTAGGGGAAATGGCAAAGTTGATGTAAGTGTAATCGCCAGTGAAATAGCTAACGGTGGGGGACATGCAAATGCAAGTGGTGGTATTATAAAAAGTTTTAAAGATAGTTTTGTGTATGATAATATAAAAAAACAAATTGAAGATATTTTAAACAAGGATTGTTCATGAAAAAAGAAGAATTAAAAGAAGCAGAAAAAGAAATTGAAGAATTATCTATACAATTAATAGACATGCTTGAAGTTGCTCTTTATTTTGCAGGAGTAAAAAAAGAAAATTTAAAAGATGCCATAGAAATATATTTAAATGGTATAGATGAATATTATGCCAACAATGAAGACGAAGAAATGGGAGTAGATGAAATAATAGATGTTATTAAATATATCAAAAAAACAAAACCAAAACTTTTTACAAATAATTAGGAAATATTATGCACTGTCATGAAATAGATTACAAAATAATAGGTGATGATTTACAAATTGTTGAAATAGAATTAGATCCAAATGAAACAGTTGTTGCAGAAGCTGGTATGATGAATTGGATGGACAATGATATTAGTTTTGAGGCAAAAATGGGCGATGGAT